>JBAQJG010000752.1:0-4089 GCA_049300145.1 Chthoniobacterales bacterium
CGCCAAGGCCGCTGGAAGCTCGCCTTGTCCGAACTTACTCAGGCCGAAGACCGCGACCCGCGAAATGGATCGTTGGTGGCTAATATCGGAGCAGCCTATTGTTACCTGCGAATGTGGACGGAGGCCAAGCGCTACGGTTTGCGCTCGCTTGCTCTCGAGCCGCATAACGTAGTCGGAATGCGCGCCCTGGTCGCGAGTCACCTTAATGAAGACGGAGATATCAAAGCGGCGAAGCGCGCTCTCGCTACTTTTCCGCCAGACGTTATTCTGATCAATAAGACCGTGATCGGCGAGATCGGTTTCGTCATCGGTGAAGGGACCTATCTTCACGTGATCGAGCGGGACTTTGCCGGCGCTTTGAAGGATTGGGAAGCTGTCCGGTCTGACCCGGAGGAACATCGGATGCAGCTCGCGGCGCGCGTGACAATTCACCTCTTGGCTGGCGACACCGCAAGCGGGCAAGAAGAGATCAGGCAGGCCAACAATTTGTTGGAAGCGAGATTGCGAGAGCGGCAGGATGATCGGAACGCCATGGTCCAGCTAGCTTGGGTGAGCCTGGCACAGAAACACAACGTTGACGCGCTTCGTTTCGCGCACGAGGCAGTTGAGTCACTTTCGGTTGAGAAAGATGCGGCCAGCGGTGTCCTGTTCCTCAGCAATCTCGCTCAAGTTCAGGCCCGCGCGGGCGAACCAGCTGAAGCAGTGAAGACATTGCAGCGGTTACTTTCGATTCCCGCTGGTTACAACGTTTCAATCCAGCGCCTGAAAATCGATCCTGTATGGGACCCGATCCGCAACGATCCCGGCTTCCGAGGACTCCTCGCCGGCAAGGAACAGATCGGCCCTCCGGTGACCGAACAAAGATGAATCCGGGAAATTTCTTTGCCGAGCTGAAGCGGCGCAACGTTTACAAAGTTGCGGTAGCCTATGCTGTCGTTGGCTGGTTGTTGGTTCAAGTCGCCACGCAAGTTTTTCCGTTCTTCGAAATTCCAAACTGGGGCATTCGCCTGGTGGTTCTGTTCATTGTGATTGGATTTCCGATCGCGCTCGTAATCGCGTGGGCGTTTGAAGCGACGCCGGAAGGAATTAAGCGAACCGAAGTTGCCGACGCAATGCCATCAACGACGGGCGAGAAGAGGCAGGCGTGGATCTACATTGCTGCGATAGGCGCTGCGATCTCGGTAGCATTGTTTTTTCTCGGCCGCTACACGATGCGAACCACTATTGCTCCATTGAGCGGAGCTCCGGCCAAATCGATCGCGGTCTTGCCATTCGATAATCTCAGTCGCGACCCCGACAATGCCTATTTCGCCGAAGGCGTACAGGACGAAATTCTCACCCGCCTCGCAAAAGTTGCCGACCTGAAGGTGATTTCGCGCACATCGACGCAACGTTTCAAGAGCGCGCCGTCTGACTTGCGCGAGATCGCGAAGCAACTCGGCGTAGCCAACATTCTGGAAGGCAGCGTGCAGAAAGCCAACGATCAGGTGCGGGTCAATGTCCAGCTCATTAATGCACTGACCGATGCGCATCTCTGGGCGGAAATTTACGATCGAAAGCTGAACGACATTTTTGCGGCCGAGAGCGACATCGCGAAAACGATCGCCGAAACGTTGCAGGCCAAACTGACTGGCTCGGAAAAAACTGCCATGTCGAAGGCGCCGACGTCGAATCCCGAAGCTTACGAGCTTTACCTGAAGGGCAGGTTTTTTTGGAACAAGAGGACCGGGGCGGATTTACGCAAGGCGATCGATTATTTCAACCAGGCGATAGCGAAGGATCCGAATTACGCCCTCGCTTACTCCGGTCTGGCCGACTCCTACTTGCTTCTTTCGCCTTACGGGGCTGCGGCTCCAAAAGACTCGGTTCCGCAGGCCAAAGCCGCCGTGAAAAGAGCGCTGGAACTCGACGACACGCTCGCGGAGGCGCACGCTTCTTCGGCCCGGATCCTGAGTGGCTTTGATTTCGACTCGCAGAGGGCAATTGCCGAGTTTGAACGAGCGCTTCAACTAAATCCAAACTACGCAACCGCACACCATTGGTTTGCGGCTGGACCTTTGTTGGCGCTCGGTCGATTCGACGAATCCATCGCCGAAGCAAAACGCTCAATCGAACTGGATCCGCTTTCTATGATCAATAACGCCGATTTCGGTAACGATTATTATTTCGCGCGACGCTATGACGAGGCCATCGCCCAGCTTCGCAAAACCATCGAAATAGAACCGCATTCTTATCTTGCCCATTACTACCTGGGCGAGGCGCTTCAGCTTAAGGGACAGATGCCCGACGCCATCGCCGAATATCGCAGAGCGGTCGAGTTGGATGACGATCCCTTCGCGCTGGCGCTACTAGGCCAATCCTATGCCCGAGCGGGACGACGGGACGAGGCGAATAAAATCCTGACGCAGCTTAATCAAGAGGCGAAGACACGCTACGTGGACGCCTACGGTGTCGGACTCGTGTTCCTTGGATTGGGCGACAAAAGCCATGCGATGGATGAGCTGGAGCGCGCGTATCGCGAGAACGATGGCGGGGACATTTACAACATCAAGATCGATCCGATGCTCGACGACCTTCGCGGCAATCCGCGATTCGAAGCGCTCTCCGAGAAGATTATTCCAGCAAAAGAATTCGGAGCAGCCCAGAAGTGAAGCCGGGCAATTTTTTCTCCGAGTTGCAGCGGCGCAACGTTTACAAAGTCGCGGTCGCGTACATCGTCGCAGGCTGGGCGCTTTCGCAGGGAATCGCGCAGGTTTTTCCCGTCTTCGATGTTCCGAACTGGGTGATTCGGCTGATTGTTCTAGTGATCGTGCTCGGATTTCCAATTGCGCTTGCGCTGGCGTGGGCATTTGAATTGACGCCCGAAGGACTCAAACGAACCGAAGATGTCGATCCTAAGCACTCGCAAGAGAAACCCCGGACATGGATTTATGTCGCAGTTATCGGTGGGCTTCTGTCCATTGCACTATTTTTTGTCGGCCGTTACACCGCTGTAAGACATAGCGCATCGAACAGCGGTTCGGCAAAATCGATCGCGGTGTTGCCGTTCGAAAACTTAAGCAACGACAAAGAAAATTCTTATTTCGCGGATGGCGTGCAGGATCAAATCCTTACCAATCTCGCCAAGGTTTCCGACCTCAGAGTCATCAGTCACACTAGTGCGCGGCAATACAAGACTGGTGCGCAACGCAATTTGCGCGAGATCGGCAAACAACTTGGCGTTGCCTATATCGTGGAAGGTTCGGTGCAGCGCTCGAAGGACCGGCTGCGCATCAATGCCCAGTTGATCGACGCTCGTACCGATACGCATGTCTGGGCCGAAACGTACGATCGGACGTCAGCGGATTTGTTCGCGATCCAGAGCGACCTTGCCCAATCGATTGTCACGCAGCTCAAGGCAAAACTTTCGCCTCAACAGAAAGCAGCGATCGAAGAACATCCCACCCAGGATTTGATTGCCTTCGAGCTTTATCTTCAAGCGAAGCAAATCATCGACAGTTATCTCATCGCTGAAGATGTGCGAGTGGCGTTGCTCAAAGCGCTGGACTTGCTGCAACAGGCCATCAAACGCGATGAATACTTTGTCTCCACATACTGCTATGCGGCCCGCGCGAACGATTTGCTTTACTTCTTCGATCTCGGTCCAACGCGCGACCGCATTGCTCTGGCTGAAACTGCAGTCAATGCGGCGCTGAGGCTGCGACCTGATTCCGCCGAAGCGTATTTTACGAAAGGCGATTTTCTTTTCCGATGCCGTCGCGACTACGACGCCGCCCTGGCCGAGCTAGTAATCGCGCGCCCTGGTCTGCCAAATAGCACGCCGTTTTTTATTCTCGACGGTTACATCAATCGTCGCCGCAACCATTGGCCGGAAGCTGAACGCGACTTTTCCACGGCGGTCGCTCTCGATCCGCGAAATCCGAACGCTTACAATTTGCTGGCCGATACTTACATCTTGCAACGACGATTTCCAGAGGCGGTGCAGATTTACGACCGGGTTCGCGCCGCGGGTGAAAATACACCGCTCGTCCGATTTCGGCAGGCTTCCGCGCTTTTTAGTGGAACGGGAAATTTAAAACCATTCCGCGA
>JBAQJG010000753.1:0-11370 GCA_049300145.1 Chthoniobacterales bacterium
GTTCCAGTTCTATTGCTGGTTAGGTTGGCACAGATTCCCGCTGCCTGAATCTGCCGTTTGATCTTGAGCGGGAAGGTAGCGCAAGCTGCTAGCTAGCTTGCCAGCGTTTCACAGAAACGCGCTGCAATTCGAAGAGACGAAGAAAACATCCAACATCGAACATTCAACGCTCAATTGCAGAAGAATGAAAACTTTGGCGTTCGATGTTGGATGTTCCGTGTTGGATGTTTTTGGCAAACGATGGTTCCCTCGGAAGGCCTGAATTGACGCAGGATTAAATTCAGGCGCTTTGCACAAGCCGGCGAATCAAATCCTCAATCGTCACGATGCCGCTGAGATTGCTTTGTCGATCCAAAACAGCGGCCAGACCAAGCCGCGCGGCGCGGAGTCGCTGCACGATCCGAGAGGCGGACTCATCCTCATTCGCGGTCACGATCCGCCGCATCTGGTTGCTCAAGGATCGCGGCTGGTTCGCGTCGAGCAAAATATCGAGCGCGTTGACCAGTCCGAGCGCTTTTCCTTCGCGCGTGATTACCGGCAGGCGCTCAATGCCCGCTGCTTCGCTGAGCTGGAGGGCGTCCGCGACCGGCGTGTCCGGCTGCGCGGCGACGACTTTGGCTAACGGCACCATCACATCCCGCACTTTCACGTTCCGGAAATCGAAGACGTTATGGATCATCGCGCGCTCCGTCGCGGTGAGAGAACCTTCGCGCTCGCTTTGGGTGGTGATTTGCTTGAATTCCTCGCGCGCGGCGAAAAGTCGAGCACGCTGGCCGGCCCGGTGGGGAAGAATGAGGTGACCAAGCCACTCGCCCAGTTCCAACACCGGCCACAGAATGATCGAAACAACTTCAAGCAGTCCGGCCAGAGCCGCGAGCGCGCGAAAGGGAAACCGGCGAAAAAGTGATTTCGGAAAAACGGCGAGCACAAAAAGATAAATCGGAAATGCAATGGCCAGCGCGGCAAAAAATCCCATATAACCGAACGTCCAAACCAGCCGCCGCGTGAGCAAGAGGAGCGCAAGAATGTCCGCCATGTTTGTAATGAGCAGGACCGTGACGAGCAGGCGCTCGGGTCTCTGCAACAGTTGATTGAGCATCAACGCGGCCCGCATAC
Organism: Chthoniobacterales bacterium; assembly: GCA_049300145.1. Classification (GTDB taxonomy): domain Bacteria; phylum Verrucomicrobiota; class Verrucomicrobiia; order Chthoniobacterales; family UBA10450; genus AV133. The sequence goes on from JBAQJG010000753.1 coordinate 1,117, forward strand.
TTCGCTTCACCCGATGCCGCAGCCGCACCGGATCGATCGACAGAAGGCCCGCCTCGATTCCGGCGAAAACGAAGGAAACAATCCAGCAACTAAGAATGACTGCTATGTCCATCATGGTACCGCTACGCCGTTGCCACTGGTTTCACCGGCATCGGCCAGGCAGGTGGTTTTTTCGAGCAGCAGTTCCTCGATCCGTTTCCGCCCCGCTCGCCTTACTGTGATGGCCAGCCGTGGAATTTTGAGCTGTGTGCCGGTCGGCGGCAGATAGCCGAGCCGATTAAAAACCAACCCGCCGATCGTATCGATTCCTTCTGCTTCCAATTCGAAGCCCAGGTGCTCGCTTAAATCGTCGAGCCGCGCGTTTCCGCTCACCAGAAATTTCCCCTTTTCGAGAGGTTCGATGTAAAGACTCGCCTCACCCAGCGGGACGGCGTCGCTCAGAATCTCCTCAACAATATCGGACATGGTGATGATGCCTTCCGTGCCGCCGAACTCATCTACGACGATGGCAAGGCCTTGCGCATGAGTGAGGAATAGCTTGAGCAAGTCGATCGCACGCATCGTCTCCGGCACGAAGGAGGGAGCGATCAACATCTCGGTGTAATGTTCCGCCGGGTTGAGCAGGAACCTTTTTACATCGATGATCCCGGCAATTTGATCGAGAGTATCCGCATAAACCGGCACGCGGCGATGGCGCTTTTCTTTCAAGCGTGCGATCGCCTCTTCGTTCGTTAAATCGTCCGGCAGCGCGAAAGTGTCCACCCGCGGCGTCATGCAATCTTTCGCAGTCTTGTCGCCCAGCTTGATGATCTCCTGGATCATCTCGCCTTCCGCCTCCTGGAGCGTGCCTTCCTCTTCGCCGATTTCTACCAGCGTCTCCAATTCCTCATCGCTCAAACGCGTGCGCGTGCGTAAATGCAGAGGCGTCATAAGATCGACAACGAATGTGCTGATGTTTTCCAGAGCGCGACCGGCCCGATCGAGCAGCGGCATCGACGTCTTCAAGGTGAAAGCGCCGATTGTGGAGAGCCGATAGGGAGCTGAAAGCGCGACCAATTTCGGAATTAAATCGCAAAGCAATACGACGATCGCAAAGATCGCGATCGCGGCGAGCCACTGCGGAACACGTCCAGCCAAGGGTCCTTCCCACAACAAGAAAAGGCAAAGCACGACCAATGGTACTTTGACCAGGCCGTCGCCCAGCAGAAGCACATTCAGGACACGACGCGGATTTTCCCGGAACACCTGAAAGAATTTGGCGAGCGACGGATGATGCTCTTCCAAACGGCGCAACTGATGCGGCTTGAGCGAAAAGAGCGCCGTCTCCAATCCCGAGAAAAGGCCGGAGCAGAAAATTAAGACTGCGATGGCCACGAGAAGAATGGCGAGCCCGGCCAGCGTCATTCTTCGCTGCGGCCACCCCGAATGCTTTTGGGGCTGCCCTCCGGATAAGTGAAGCGTGCGCGTTTGCCCATCATCAGAGCCGCGGTCAAGTTAAGCCCTCCATGAACAAAGGCGAGAGGATTTCGCGCTTCCTGCGCGAGCTTGGGCAGGAAGATGTCGATCTAAAAACGCTGCCGCTGGAAGAGCATCCATTTTATCACGCTTTTTTCCACTGCTGGAACGAACGGCGTTACTACGAAGCGCACGACGTTCTCGAACAGCTTTGGCTCAAAACCAATTCGCGCGATGCGAATTATTTCAAGGGACTGATCCAAGCCGCCGGCGCCTTCGTTCATCTGCAGAAGCATTTCGAGCAACCAGCGCATCCGAAGCACGGCCGGCGCTTGCAGCCAGCTGTGCGTCTTTTTCAACTCGCCGAGAAAAATCTCGCGCCTTACGCGCCCGTTTGGCACTCACTCGATGTGGCTGCCTTGCTCGGGCTTTTACGAACCGAGCGCGAGAAAATTGTGCAGTCGGATTTTCGAATGAATCCGTGGTCGCCGGAGCACGCGCCGAAACTCAAATTGTTACCTGGTAAGAATTAATTTCGTGCCGGCGATGGTAAGGACTGTCGCCAGTAACAACGAAATCGCGCGCACCGGAAAGCGTCGGCTGCCGAGATGCGAACCGAACACACCTCCGGTCACCGCGGCGGCGGCGAGAAAAACGCCTAACGACGGAATGGAATGTTTCGCCGTAAAGTAACCGACCAGTCCTGCAATTGAGTTGACCAGAATAAACAACGCCGAAACCGCAGCGGCCTGGCGGATGGGCGCCCATCGACAAAACAGCAAAAGCGGCGTGAGAAAGATTCCACCGCCAGTGCCGGTGAGGCCCGACAGAAATCCGAGACCCGCTCCAACACCGATCGCTATTGGACGCGGAGGAGGCGCAATGTTTGGCGGGTCGCTGCGGCGAGAAATCAAGCGCACCGCCGAGAAAAGCAGCACCAATCCAATCAGGATTCTCAAGACCGAAGCAGACGGTTGCAAGTGACCGCCGAAATATGCGGCCGGAATTGAGAGCAGCGCGAAAGGCCACAATAATTTCCAAGCAAAATGTCCCGCTCGCCAAAACTGAAACGAGCCGATGCAGGCCACGAGGATGTTGAGCACGAGCGCAGTCGGCCGAACGACGGTGGACGTCAGTCCCCACAAGGTCATCACCGCGATGTAACCCGACGCCCCGGCATGATCCACGGACGGATAGAGAAACGCGATCACGCCGATCGCCAGAAAGAGCAAAATGAGATGCGCGTTATCCATCATGTCGATCTTCTATTTGTTCTCGGAGCCGAGGTGGATCGACCCCGAATGCTTTCGGGGACGATGCTAAAATAATGCAGCTCTGCCGCCAAATGTAAGATCGAGCTCGCCACGGGACGAGTCCGTCCGTTGGCGGACAGGGACTGCTCGATCCACCTTCCGTTTTTGTGTTCTCGCGCTAACCTATCGAGTGACACCAGTTCCTATGACGGCGCCCGCCGCGGAGGTTTCGCCCACTCAACCGGAGCATACCAACCGGCTGGCGCAGGAAAAGTCACCCTATCTTCTCCAGCACGGGCACAATCCGGTCGATTGGTATCCCTGGGGGGAAGAAGCCTTCGCCAAAGCGCGCCGTGAGAACAAACCGATCTTTTTGTCGATTGGATATTCGACTTGCCACTGGTGCCACGTTATGGCGCATGAATCCTTCGAAAGAGAAGAGGTGGCCGCGATCATGAATCGCGAGTTTGTGAACATCAAAGTCGATCGCGAGGAACGCCCCGACGTCGATCGCGTTTACATGACTTTCGTGCAAGCCACCACCGGCAGTGGCGGCTGGCCCATGAGTGTCTGGTTAACGCCCAACCTTCAACCTTTTGTCGGCGGAACCTATTTTCCGCCGGACGATCGATATGGTCAGCCCGGTTTCAGAAAAGTGCTCGAACGGATCGCGGCCGCCTGGAAACAAGATCACGAAAAGATTGTCGATCAGAGCTCGAAGATCATTTCGGCTCTGCGCGAGTCGCAGGCTACGCAACCGGCTGCTGCGGACAAGATCGACATAAAGATTCTCGAAACAGCCTACGAACAATTTGCCAGGAGTTACGACGCTGAGGAAGGCGGTTTTAGCAATGCTCCGAAATTCCCGCGCCCAGTCACGCTCAATTTCCTCTCGGGATTTTACGCACGGGACCCGTCATCCGCTTCTGCCAAACGCGCGCTGGAAATGAATATTTTCACCCTGCGCAAAATGGCCGCCGGCGGGATGCACGATCATCTCGGTGGCGGTTTTCATCGCTACTCGGTCGATCGTTATTGGCACGTGCCGCATTTCGAGAAAATGCTCTACGATCAGGCGCAGCTCGCCGTCGCCTATCTCGATGCGTTTCAAATCACCCGCGATCCGCAATTCGAATCCGTTACGCGTGACATTCTCGATTATGTCGCTCGCGATATGACTTCGAAAGAGGGCGGGTTCTTTTCCGCCGAGGACGCTGACAGCCCTGTTCCTGTAGCGATGGTCTATGACCGTCGCACTAGTGAATCCGAGAAGCGCGCGTCAATTGAATCGAGCGACGCTCGCAGAGCGCCGCTACAGAAGCCCGAAACTGCCGAAGGCGCGTTCTACATTTGGACGAAAAAGGAAATCGACTCCGCGCTCGGCGAGACCGCGGAAATGTTCGATTTTCATTACGGCGTGCAACCGCACGGCAACGCGCCCGAAGGCAGCGACCCGCAAGACGAATTTCGCGGTAGGAATATCTTGATCGAGCGGCATTCGATCGCCGATACCGCGAAGCATTTCAAAAAGAGCGAAGACGAAGTTGGCCAATCGCTCGCGCGCAGCCGCGAAAAGTTATTGTCGATCCGCGCCAAACGTCCGCGGCCTCATCTCGATGACAAAATTATCGCGTCCTGGAACGGGCTCATGATCTCAGCCTACGCGCGCGGGGCGCAAGTCTTAGGGGAACCGCGCTATCTGGAAGTTGCGACGCGCGCGGCAAAATTTCTTCGCGCAAATCTTTACGACCACTCGCGCAAGTTGCTTTTCCGCAATTATCGGGAAGGCCGAAGCCATATCGAAGGCTTCGCCGACGACTACGCATTTGCGATCCAGGGGCTCATCGATCTTTACGAAGCTTCCTTCGACATCGAGTGGTTGAAATTTGCGCTCGAACTCCAGGAAACGCAGGACCGCTTGTTCTTCGATGAAAAGAACGGCGGCTACTTTAGCACGAGCGGAAAGGACTCGAGCGTACCGCTGCGCATGAAAGACGATAGCGATAGCGCGGAACCAGCCGCGAACTCAGTCGCAGCGCTCAATCTGCTGCGGTTGGAGCAATTCCGCGATGACAAACAATTCGCGGATCGCGCGAAGAAAACGATCGACGCATTCGGTGCGACACTTTCGCATTTTGCGAGCGCGATGCCGCAAATGCTCGTGGCCCTCAATTTAAGTTTGACCAAGCCGCGCCAGATCGTAATCGCGGGCACGCGCAATGATCCCGCGACCAGAGCGTTGCTCGCCGAGGTGCATCAACATTTTCTGCCGAATAAAATTTTGCTGCTGGCCGATGGCGGTGACGGGCAGAGGTATCTCAGCGAGAAACTCGAAGCCGTTCGCGCCATGTCGATGGTCGATGGGAAACCAGCCGCTTACGTCTGCGAGAATTTCACCTGCAAAGCGCCGGTAACGGACGTGAAAGAGATGCGCCAACTGTTATCGAAGTAACAAGGTCGCGCTGGAAAACGGGCGTCTCGCCTGTTATGGCAGACGGGCTTCCAGCCCGTCCGGCAGCCGGAGATGACTGCCTGCCATGACAGCCGGGACGGCTGTCTTCCGGCTAAACACTTTCGACAAGGATCATTTTCGTTTTGGCCGTTCGATGCCGCATCTTTCTCGGCTCGCGGTATTCTTCGCAATTGAGCCACTCTTTGGCCCGATGCACGGATTCGAATTCGAGCACAACGATGCGTTTTGGTTTCCAGTCGCCTTCCAGCGTCTCGACCGCGCCGCCGCGCACGATGTATTTGCCGCCGTACTTCTTTACTGTCGCGCCGGCGAGCCTCTTGTATTCCTCATAGCCGGTTGGATCGACAATATCGATTTCGACAATCACGTACGCGCTCATCTCAAAAATTTTTCGATGGGATTTTCAGGATTGTGAGATTCGTAATTCGAGAATCGTACAGAGCCGATGTAACGATTCACAATTTAACGAATCACGTTCATCAGTTATCACTTTCGAAACAAAGGGCTCAGCGTTCGTTGTTGCTGTCTTTCGCCGCTAATTCCGGGATTTTTTTTCGTCGGCGCAATCGCAGCCAGTTGTTCCAGGTTTTGCGCATGCTGTCGCGGGGTGTCAGATATCTTTGATTCAGTTCGTTGCTCTTCACGATCTGGGCGAGAATTCCTTTCACGGAAAAATCGTCGGTGTTCAAAATTGTGTAAGCTGTTCCGACCGCCGCGGCGTGATGCGCATCGCTCGCCGCCGTCATGGGCAAACCGCGAATCTGCGCATATTTAAACGCGTAACGATTGTAGCGGCGCAGCGTGGTGGCCGCGTTGAAGACTTCGAGCGCGTCGATCGGAAGTTTCTCCAGGGTCGTGAAGCGAATTCCGGCGCGAAACAAATCGTAAGGATGCGGAGGAATGGCGAGACCGCCACGCTCGTGAATCATCTCGCACACTTCGCGCGCCGGCTTGCCTTTGAGATAGGGGAGGGTCGCGCCGATGCAAAGCAGGTGACCGTCAGCAGTAGTGATCTCCACTCCGGGCAGAATCAGGAAATTATTGACCGGCAAACCGTCGAGCCGCATCAAACCTTTCTCGAGCAGGTAACTGACGGCGTCGCAGGTATTGTGGTCGGTGATGGCAAAGCCGTGCAATCCTTTCTCCCGCCCAGCCGAGATCATGTCTTCCGGGCTGGAAACGCCATCGCCGGAAAAAAAAGAATGCGTGTGCAGGTCGATATTGAACGGCATTTTCCAAGGAGGCTAAGTGGGAGCGCGCGCCAAAGTCAACTGAGCGCCTCGACCAAAAAGCCCGCTTCCGGTTCTTCTTGATGCCGGTGGAACTGCATGTCGTAAAGCCGTCGATAGTACCCCGACTTTTGGAGCAACTCGCCGTGCGTTCCAACTTCCTTGATGTGGCCGTGGTCCATGACCACGATTTGATCGGCCGACAAAATGGTGGAGAGCCGATGCGCGATCGCGATCACGGTGCGTCCGGCGGAGAGCACCTCCAGGGCGCGCTGAATTTGCTCTTCTGATTCCGAATCGAGCGCTGAAGTGGCTTCGTCGAGGAGGAGAATCGGCGCGTTTTTCAGCAGCGCGCGCGCGATGGCCAGACGCTGCTGTTGTCCACCTGAGAGCATGCAGCCTTTATCACCGATTATCGTTTCGTATCCATGCGGCTGCGCGATGATGAAGTCATGCGCGAAGGCGGTGCGGGCCGCGGCGTAAACTTCTTCCGGGGTGGCGTCGAGACGTCCGAACTGGATGTTGTTAAGGATGGTGTCGTGAAACAAAAATGTGTCTTGAGTGACAAGGCCGATCTGTTTCCGCAAGGATTGTTGTGTGAGCGTGCGCAAGTCGCGGCCATCGATCCGCACGCTGCCAGAGATCGGATCGTACAAACGTAGAATGAGCGAGAGGATGGTTGATTTCCCCGCGCCGCTCGCCCCGACCAGTGCGTAATTCTTCCCCGGCTCAATCTGAAGATTGATGTCCTTAACCGCATCGGAGGAGCCGCTGGCATAACGGAAAGTAACATTCTCGAGATCGATCCGGCCTTCGGACGAAGGCAATGCAATCGCGCCGGGGGCGTCCTGCACGCTCGGCTCCGAATCCAAAATGTTGAAAATCTCCCTGCTGGCGGAGATCGACAGTTGCATCGAGATGTGGATTTTGCTGAGCGTCTTGATCGGGTCGTAGAGAATAAAAATGCCTGAGATCAATCCGAAAAACCGTCCGGCGCTCAGATTTACGGCGTAAACATACAGTAATGCCAGGCCCACGCCCATCGCCGCGATAGATTCCACTAGCGGCCCTGTCGCTTCCATCGATTTGATCATTCGCATCATGTTGGAGAATTGAAGCTGATTGCTTCGCCGGAACGATTTCTCCTGATGTTCTTCCCGGGTAAACGATTTGATCACCCGGATGCCGGCGAACGTTTCCTGCATGGTCACGACCATTTGCCCCATGTCTTCGTACTGGTGCTGCACCGCCTTGCGCGAGCGCCGACCATAAATACGAATAGGCAGCAGACAAATCGGAAAAAGGACCAGGGTCACAACGGTAAACTTCCAATCCATCAGGAGGAGGACAATAATTCCGCCAACGATGGTGATTGGCTGTTTGAACAGGTCGCTGCTCACGGCGGTCAGCGCCATCTGCATACCACGCGTGTCGTTGGTAATGCGCGACATGAGAAATCCGGCCCGCATCTTGTTAAAGAACTCCATCGAATGGCGCACAATCTTGGCGAAGAGCTGATTCCGAATGTCGGTCGCTACTTTGTTGCTTACCCAATTCATGTAGTAAGCGTTTCCGTACGAACAGAGGCTGCGGATCGTCATGATCGCGGGAATGGCCAGGCTGATGAGAAGAATCGAATTAATCTTGGGGCCTGTGTTCAAGACTTCAAGATTCGAGCGCAATGCTGTCGGGTTGGGAGCCGCTCCATGGAAGACGACGCTCGTCACCCTGGCGATGGCTAGCGGGAAGAGCGAACTGACCATGCCGGCAGCAAAACCAAATGACAGGCCAAGTATAAAACGCCACTTGTACGGCGTGACGTAACCGTATAGCCGCCGATACGGCCCCCATGCAGCCCGAAAGGTCTGCCAGAATGACGGTCTTTTCTTTACCGCTTTTCCCTTGCTCATGAAATTTGCGCTGCCGGCGCCGACAGCAGCGAATCCATACCACCAATCACCGCTTCCGTCGAGATTTGCTTCATCGGAACACGCGCCTGATCAGGCGAGAATTCAAGAACTGGCGTTGGCGATTCTCCCTGCAAGATCAAAGCCGGACTTTCGCGCGGCCGCCAATGAAACGGGTTCGTCGGTCCGAAAAGAACCACTTGCGGCGTTTGAGTTGCCGCCGCGAGATGCATGGGAGCGGAGTCAACTGTCACAACGAGACGCGCCTGCGCGATCAGCGCCGTCAGGGTAAGCAAATCCGTCTTGCCGGAGAGATCGATAATTGGTTGCCGTACTTTGGCTTTGATCTCACGAATATGTTCCTGGTCGAGCTCCGAAGCGCTGCCGGTCAAAACAAGATCGACATCGCAATCTCGGCGCGCGTGATCGATCACATCGGCCCAGCGCAGCGTTTCCCAAAGCTTTTCTACGCGCGCTGAGCCCGGATGAAAGATGATGAAGGAATTACCGATCTTTGAATCACGGCGAAGCTTTTCCGCTTTTTCGCGCGCGGGCCGCGGTAACACCAGGTGCAGTGCGGGAGAAGCATTGCAAATCCCGAGTGGCTCAAGCAAAGCCAGATGATAATCCAACGTGTGCATCTCTCGCATCCGATGGTGCGCAAACTCGTTGTAAACCCGGGCCCGACTTTTTGACTGAATTTTTACCCGATGAGAAACGACGCGTTTTTGCGCGCCGGAGAGAAAGGCAAGAAGAGCTGAGCGATCGTTCCGTGTGAAGTCAATGCAGTAATCAAACTTTTCTCGCGCGACGGTAAAAAACGTCGTCACGTCCCTGAGGTTGCGCCGCGCGACCAGCGTCCGATCGACGCCCGCGATCGCTGGCAACAAGTCCGCGCATTCGCGGGAAACGACAAGTGTAATGCTTGCTCCAGGAAATTTTTCTCGCAATGCCGCGATGGCCGGCGTCGTTAAAATCAAATCGCCGATCCGTTTGAGCTGAAGAAGCAAAATTTTCATGCAAAAAATTGCGCCAATTAAAGTAGCATAAGCGTCTTCTTGTGGTCCCCACGCGCGGCCTCAACCGCAGGCTTACGCCACTTTGCGCATCGCGACTTCGTAAGCATCGAGCAAGCGCGTGCGAAAATGGTCCCAAGTGAAATTTTCAACAACCCGGCGCCGCGCCATGTTGCCCATCCGCTCAACGATTTCCGGATGCCGCTGGAAATGTTCGAGCGCCGCCGCGATGGCATTGACATCTCCCGGTCGGACGATGACTCCTTCAATCCCATCGCGCACGACATCGCCCGCTTCCCGGGTCGTGATTTGCGGCAAGCCGCAGGCGGCGGCTTCGTAGGTGACCTTGGCGCTCCCTTCCCATTGCGAGGGAAAGACGTGCACCGTGCTTTGGCTGAGATAATTCTCCGGATCGCGCACAAACCCGAGCGTGTGGATGTTATCGCGCCAGAATTTCTTGAGATAAGGTTTCGCTTCCTCGTGAATGGAACCAACAAGCCACAGCTCGGCGTTTGGTAGATTCAGGCGATGCCACACTTCGAGCAGATGGTGAATGCCTTTGCGCTCGATCAATGCCCCGGAAAAAATGGCGCGGAATTTTTCTGGTCGACGGCCCGGCTTGAAGCGATCCACATCCACGCCGCGCGGGAGATAAAATAATTTCTCCTCCGGAAAACCTTGCACGCGAAACGTATCGGCCGCCATCTCCGATAAGACCAAGAGCAGATCGGCAAGTTCGTACTCCTCGATAAAACGCCTTCGCTCAAGCAGTAATCCGGATTTCCCTTTCCGAAACCACGACGAACTGCTCATCGATTCGGTGCCGATCGGCTCGTCTGCTTTCACTCTCCCGCGATCGCGATGCCAGGTTGGAATCTCGACAATCGATGGGATTCGACGTTCTTTCGCGACCCGAAGCGA
>JBAQJG010000754.1:0-1654 GCA_049300145.1 Chthoniobacterales bacterium
GACTTGTGCTTCGCGCTCGATCTGCTGGACTTTCACGGATTCGGCGATCACCCGCTGTTGCATCACGTTGGTTTCGATCTCGTAAGACTTGTCGGCGGTGGCCTGGGCTTTTTTAGTCATTTCGAGGAACGCCGCTTTTTTGAGGTCGAGGTCGCGGTTGGCTTCTGCTTGCTTGGCCAACGACGCGGTTTCGGCGGCCACGCGCTCTTGATCGGCTTGCGCTTTGGCGACAGCAGCAGCGCGCTGGGATTCGGCACGCTTGATGGCAATGTCGCGTTCGGCTTCGGCAGTGGCGACTTCGGCGTCGCGGCGAATGCGCGCGATGTCGGGCCGGCCCATGTTGGTGATGTATTCGTTCTTGTCGCGCACTTCCTTGATGGTGAAGCTGATGACTTCCAGGCCCATCTTGGCCATGTCGCTGGCGTTGGTGGAGCGCATGCGATCGGCAACCATTTCAGGTTCCTTGACGATTTGCTCGACGGTGAGTTGGCCGATGATGCCGCGCAGGTGGCCTTCCATTACCAGGCGGATCAAGCCTTCGCGCTGCTCGGGCCGCTTGGTGAGAAATTGCTCGGCCGCGGTGCGGATGGAAACTGGATCGGACTTCACTTTAATTTGTGCGACCGCTTCCACGGTGACGGCTACGCCTTGTTGGGTATAGAGACTTTGCTGCGGAGCCACGTCGAAGGACATGAGCTCGAGAGAAAGCTCTTTGCAGGTTTGCAACATAGGCCAGATGATGGTGCCGCTGCCTTTTACGATGCGCGCCTCAGAACCGGTACCGTAAATGATCAGCGCTTCATGCGGACCCACCTTCCGATACATTTTCGCCAAGGTAATCATGATGAGAAGCACGGCCAGCACAGCAAGACCGGCAATCACGGGGATGACTGGGAATCCGAACATAAAAACCTTCCTTTCAAGTCGTGCTTTTGCGGACTGTTGAGTCGGGCATCAGTCCGCGAAATTCGTGTGAGCGTTAGCTGGTGAATTCTTCCCAGCGATGCACATAAGCCACACCGTTTTCGTAACGGTCGATGACTACTTCCGCGCCTTTTTCCAACGGCTTGCCATTACATGAACGGGCCCCAGCGCTGCGGCGTACCCCGTTTTGCATGTAGATAATTTCTCCGGTACCGTTTTCCCGCACAGGCATGGACACGGTGCAGACCAGACCTTCGTGGCGATAGTCTTCGTCTTTCAGATGCGAGCCTTCTGAGTTCATAAGTTTCACCATGAATTTAAAAACTGCCCATGAGGCGCCAAGACCGCCAGCGATTGCAAATGCCAGCGCGATGATTCCGACAAGGTGGGAATGCGCGGACAAGATGTAGCCTATCCCGCCAAACCAGGCGAGAAAGGCCATCACGGTCGAAGCGTTGAACCAGGAAACGTGGCCTGCGCCATGCGATGAAGCGGGTTTGGCAATGCCACCATGAGAATGCGCGATGCCGCCATGCGATGCGCCATGAAACGGCAGGTGCCCCTTGAACGGCAAGTGGATATGGACCGCTCCCGCCAGGAATGAAAGAACGCTCAGTGAGAAACCGAAGATGAAGCAGAAAAGATAAAAATCTGTCCAGATCATAAGACACCCCCGAAGCGAAACATTATTGCTGGGGACTCCGCGGGCCGTGCGATCGCAACGCGATCA
>JBAQJG010000755.1:0-4102 GCA_049300145.1 Chthoniobacterales bacterium
ATCTTGGCGTGCAAACCGATGTGCAATTCTTCTGGGCCACCGGCCTGTTCTCCGCGCTGCTCGATAACGCTCCGGCTTATCTAACATTCCTCGCTGGCGCGCTCGGTCTGCACGGACTCGATATGAAAAATGCGAACCACGTAGGCGAGTTTGTCGCGCGACACGGTCACTCCCTCATCGCTATTTCGTTAGGCGCAACATTCTTCGGCGCGCTCACCTATATCGGTAACGGCCCGAATCTTCTCGTAAAGGCAATTGCGCAGGACGCGAGGGTGCCGACGCCGAGTTTCCTTGGCTTTATCGTCAAATATGCCGCGCCGGTGCTGTTGCCGATTTTCGCGGTGCTGTCGATCTTGTTTTTTCGCTAATGAAACGACCGCGCGCGCTCACGATCTTAATGTGGTTCTGCGCGATCTATGCCATAGGGGCCGTAATCGGAATCATCGTCGTGTTTGTCGATCTCGGCCGCTTCATCGGTGGCTACAATATTGGCGGGATGGCGGTAAGCCGGGGAACGTGGCTCAGAATCGCAGCACCGCTCGTCGCGATGATCGCGCTCTTGATGGGTGCAACGGCGCTCGCCTTGAAGCAGGGTCGGCCCAGCGCGCGACTTACATTCATGCTCATCTGGCCGCTGATCATTACTTATGGAGTTACCTGTGCAATCATCCATGCAGTGCCGTGGAAATTCGGATTGCGCGCCGTAATCGACGCAACATTTGTCGGTGCAATCGCGGGCTTGCTGTTGTTCAAATACAAGCCGAGTCGATTTTATTTCACCAAACGCGGGCGTTGATTGTTCGCCACCTCGAAGCCTACGGGGTACCGTACCTTTTTCAGATTACACTGATCCCCCTTTCCTTCAGTGTTTCAGTCGCAACAGAGCGTCAATCATCTCCAGACTTCGGCTCCGAATTTCATGGCGATGACGCAAGGCAAGCGGTTTCAGCAATTTAGACCCTTGCCTGGTAAGCTTCACGCACACGATGCGATGATCGGCGCGAGCATGCCCTTTAGTGACCAATCCCCGAGCCATAAGTTTGTTGGTGAGGCTGACTGCAGTGTGATGTCTAACTTGCAGACGTTCACTCAAGTCTCCCACCGATAATCCATCTTTGGTGGAACGCGCCTTGAGCGCCAGAAGAGCTTCATATTGCTCCGGAGTGAGATCGGCCTTTTCCGCCAGAATTTCCTTGCTGAACCGGTGAAATTTCCGTATGGCATAACGAAAATTGGCTAACGCCTCATAGTCAGACGACGAAAGAGAGGAGGTCATGGTGTTCCAATTAAATGCGCAGTTTAGATTTGCTGTGAATCGTTATTTCCCGGCTATTTAGTCGGCGGTAATTTCTCGAGCGCGCCATCTGACACGAAACGAACTCCGCAAGGCATCGCTATCCTAAAAGACGACATTTCTCAATTGGAAGTGCTCATCCGCAAAGGGACACCGGTCACTGTCATTCACGACGAAAAGAAATAGCGACGGTTTCGCTCAGATTCGCTAAGGTTTGCCGTTTCTTCGCTCTTTTTCCCTTTGCCCTACCTCCGCCTGATGTGAAGTCGGTCAGAAACTGACTGGCCATGGATGCCGCAACGATGAATTGCAGACGCGAAAAAGGTATTCCGAAGGTTTACGGAAGGTTTCCGCTTTCCTTCCGCTTTTTTTCCACTAGAGCGGTTTGGCTTTTCGCTGATCGTTTTTTTCGCGGGTCGTCTTGACGGTAAACCGCTTTTGTCGCGTCACAGAGATATCACAAATCGATCTTGGCCTGCGGCGCACAAAAAGCAAAGGGCGCCATTGCCGCGCCACTTAAACCCACCGTCTAGGAGGGAACAGTAAAATATCTCGAGTACAAAAGCGAACTCGACACAGAAAGGCTGCGCCGCGGCGATTTCATTGCCAGTGAACTTTCGGCCTGTCAGCGATGTCGTAACAACTATCCGGTTTCACTGTGAAAACGATGTTGTTCTGGCAGAAAATTGTCGTCATCCTGCTTGCCGCGGCGATCCTGTGGGGCACGATTTACTTTGCCCGCATTGTTTCCCGGCCGCCGGGCTGGAAACGGTTCCACTCCATCCCGTGGGTGCAGTATGTCAATCCCAACATCGGGAAGCTCAAACACGCCAGCGAACTTGTCCGCGCCGGCAAACTCCCCGAAGCCCGCGCCGTCGTCGTCGAGGCGCTGGTCACGATGCCGAGATCTCCAGTCACCCGCGAGTTGCGCGATCTGCTCGGCGATATCAACACTCAGATCTTTTTCTCGAAGAAACCGTCTGCCCGCAAAATCGAGTACACTGTGAAATCCGGCGATGCGCTTTTCTCGATCGCGCGAAAGCTGAAATCCAGCACTGATACCATCATGCGCGTGAATAATCTCGACTCTGCCCTAATTCGACCCGGAGAGAAATTGTTCGTTCCACCCCTGGACTTTACCATCACCATCGATCTGCCCCGCGAGCGCGTCGTGGTGCACGATAGCCGCGGCTTCTTTACTCAATATCCAATCGCCGATGTCGATCTTCCGCCTTCACGAAAACCGCCGGTGAAAATGGAAGTGAAAGCCAAATCGTTCTGGGAAGACGGCCGCCCAGCTAGGGCGAATGAACCGTCGGCCAAGGACGCGATGCCGCGGATTTATTTGGGTCGCGCAGGCTATGTCCTTTATGGCGTTGAAGAAAACAGCAACGACGCCGCTTCTGAAATTGATGTGAAAAATGACGACAACTCGAACGCGTCGTTCAACACGGAGCGTCCCCCGCAAGGCATCGCGATGTTAAAGGGCGACATTTCTCAATTGGAAGTGCTTATCCGCAAAGGGACACCGGTCACCATCATCCATGACGAAAAGAAATAACGGTGGTTTCGCTCTGGCATCCCCGATCATTCGCTAGTAGCAACTTCTTGCCCAGCCCAGAGAGCAGCGTGGAATCCTCGGCCAAGACAAGGTCCGGAAGGGACGCTTCGAATCAAAACGAGGGTTCGACTGTCCGATCGGTTAGGCCTTAACGATTAGAAACAGCAACAGTGCGACCACGATGATAGGGATCGCGCAAATCATGAGCACAAGGTTGTTGCGCGGACCCAATTCCTTCGGTACGAGCGCATCCGCAACGATCGTCTTCTCGATTTGTCGCAAATGCCGCAACACGTAAACAAACGCGCAGATCACCGCGATAAAAGCGATCCCGGCAAGAATGCGAACCGCCAACAACGGGTCGCTAGCCAACAGTGCCAGTGCGCCAACGTTTGAGAGTTCGCCCGCCATCGCGTGTCACTCTAAAGAAAGGCCGGCCCGCTTAGCACGCTCGCGAAGTTGACCGACAAGTTCTTTCTCCGAGAAGAGCGCCGATTTTTTACCGAGAAATATCTCCGCATCAGTCAGGGCGTCTTCATAAAGTGTAACCTGTTCCTTTGGAATCCAGGTTTGGGCGACAATAAACAAACCGTCCTTAACAGAATATTTATTGGGCGAGGGCTCGCCGAGATAATTCTTCACCGCAAACTCAACAACTTCCTTCGTTGCTGCTGGCTCTGTCCGAAACGCGGTGTGGTTGTCATCGCTGCAAGCGCATACGACAGCTCTGATCTTCATCAGCCTTGCGCGTCAGGCTTTTGGCAAGGTCACCACAACCGCATTAGCCTGACGATTAACTTTCATCTCACTTTCTTTGACTGGACCCGGCAGCGTGACCATCTCTTCGTAGCGCCCGCGTTCGATCCTTTGCTGCGAATTGGTTGAGTTTGTCTTCTGTTCCTGAGCGCTCAGATGCAGTTCACCATTTTCAAAATTCACGTTTACGTTGGAGACATCACGATTCGGCAAAGCAAAATGGACGACGTACTTATCTTTTTGATCGTCCACATTAACAGTTGAGCCGAGCTCGAGGACGGTACTTCCGTTCAAAAGATCGTTTGGAAACGCATTCTCAAACATCGTATTCATTCGCCCCTCCATTTGTCGCATATCATCAATCATCCGCTGATCCCACCCGCTGAGCGCGCCGCCTAAGGCGGGGGAAGCTGCCACGGTCGGAGCCGGACTCTGCGCTGATGTTGTCGCTACTGTTGATGGAGTTGATTTCGGAACGCTAATTACAACCA
>JBAQJG010000756.1:0-2706 GCA_049300145.1 Chthoniobacterales bacterium
ACTTTACTTATATCGATCTGACCGACGCGTCGCGCTTGGAATCCGCAATCAAAAAGAACACCCGCATGGTTTGGATCGAAACGCCGAGCAATCCACTCCTCAAGATCATCGATCTGGAGGCGATCGCGAAAACCGCGCGCGAGCACAAGATAATCTCCGTTTCCGACAACACTTTTGCGACACCGTGGAGTCAGCGCCCGATCGAAAGGGGATTCGACATCGTGGTCCATTCCGCGACAAAGTATTTGAATGGGCATTCCGACATGATCGGCGGAGTGGCCGTCGTTGGCGACAACAAGGAGCTCGCCGATCGAATGTCGTTCTTGCAGAATTCGGTGGGCGGAATTGCCGGAGCGTTCGACAGTTTCCTGGTCCTGCGCAGTTTGAAGACGCTGGCTTTGAGGATGGAACGCCATTGCGCTAATGCGCTCGAGATTGCGCGCTGGCTGGAAGAACAGCCGCAGGTCAAATCAGTCAGTTACCCTGGGCTCAGATCGCATCCGCAACATGACCTCGCACGCACGCAAATGCTTGGCTTTGGCGGGATGGTTACGATGGTGCTGAAAACCGATCTCGCCGGCACCCGCCGTTTTCTCGAGAACACGCACTTGTTCTCGCTCGCGGAAAGTTTAGGCGGCGTCGAAAGTCTCATTAATCATCCCTCGCTCATGACGCATGCATCGGTGCCGAAGGAACAGCGCGAGGCACTTGGGGTCACTGATTCGCTCGTTAGGCTCTCTGTCGGTGTAGAAGACGTGCGCGACTTGATCGACGATCTGCAATTTGCGTTCGCGGCGATTTAAGAAGACAGCCGGGACGGCGGTCTTCCTCTTTCTCATTGCTGCGATTGCATTAAAGTTGGCACCGGTATGGGCAACACCTTTGGCCGACTTTTTCGCGTCACGACCTTTGGCGAATCACACGGCGGCGGAATCGGCGCTGTGATCGATGGCTGCCCGCCGAAGATCGATGTCTCCGACGCAGACATTCAGTCCGCGCTGGATCGACGACGTCCCGGCCAAAGCGAAATTACAACGCAGCGGAAAGAAGAAGATCGCTGCGAAATTCTCTCGGGCATTTTCGAAGGTAAAACATTAGGGACGCCGATTTCGATTCTGGTCCGCAACCGGGATGCGCGGCCGGAAGATTATGCCGATCTTGCCAAACAATTTCGCCCATCCCACGCGGATTTCACCTATGAGACGAAGTACGGCGTACGCGATTGGCGCGGCGGTGGGCGTGCTTCGGCGCGGGAAACGATTGGCCGCGTCGCGGCCGGCGTGGTCGCGAGAAAGGTTCTGCGCGCATTTTATCCGAAGATCGACATTGTCGCTTACGTGATACAAATCCATGAAATCGTTGGGAAGATCGACAAGTCGAAGGTGAAAACGAAGGATGTCGATGCAAACATCGTCCGCTGTCCGGACACGGCGGCGGCGAAGAAAATGATCTCGCTCATTGAGAACGTGCGCGCCGAAGGCGACTCGTTAGGCGGGGTGATTGAATGCGTTGTGCGAAATGCGCCGACGGGTCTAGGCGAACCGGTGTTTGACAAACTCGAAGCCGATTTGGCGAAGGCGATGCTGAGTTTACCGGCAACGAAAGGTTTTGAAATCGGTTCGGGCTTTTCGTCAACGAGAATGCGTGGCTCGGAACACAACGATCCATTTGAAATGCGCGGCGGCAAAATCCGGACATCGACAAATTACTCTGGCGGTGTGCAGGGCGGCATCAGCAATGGCGAAGACATTCATTTCCGGGTCGCGTTTAAGCCAACTGCAACGATTGCGCACGAGCAGCAAACCGTTACTGCGTCGCATGAGCAGACGATGCTCGCCGCGCGCGGCCGCCATGACCCATGTGTGCTGCCACGCGCCGTGCCGATCGTGGAAGCGATGACCGCCCTGGTACTGTGCGATCATGCGTTATGCCAGCGCGCGCTTAGTTGGTCTAAAGAATGAGACCTGAGCTGCAAGCCGCGGCCGGTTCGCCGATTTGGCAGTTGGTCTTCATTTCATTCGCTGCCGTTTTGATTCTATTCGAAGTGCTCCGCGGTTGGAGGCGCGGACTCGCGCGTCAGTTGGCGCGCCTTGGCGCGTTGCTGGCCGGTTATTTCGTCGCATTTTTTGGTGGCAAGATGATCGTGCCAATTGTTCGGCCATTAATCAAAATGCCCGACATTGCATTGTCGATCATCGGCGGGGCACTTCTCGCGATTTTGGTTTACACGATCATCAGCACTCTCGGCTGCATGTTTTTCAAGCGAACGGGCCAACACGACTCAGCGGTCGGGCGGTTCGTTTATGGATCGACCGGCGCGATACTGGGGTTTTTCTTCGGCGCGTTTCTCGTGTGGATGATTGTCGTCAGTGTGCGCTCGTTAGGTGAGATCGCCAGTGCGCAGGTAGCCAGTTCGAGAATGGCTCCGGCGAATGTGCCGCCGACGAACTTGCATGCCGTTGATATCCGGCGTCGTTCTTTGCCTGAACCGAGCGAGGAAGCGCCGAATTTGATGGCGTCGCTGGCGAAGTTGAAGAATTCGCTTGAACTCGGGGCGGTCGGTGACGTTGTCAAAAAAGCGGACGTCGTTCCGACGAAAACTTATGAGACGCTCGGTAAAGTCGGAAGAGTCTTGTCGAACCCCGAAAGCGCGCAAAAGTTCCTGGCGTTTCCCGGCGCGCGCGAACTGAGCGAACAGCCTAAGAT
>JBAQJG010000757.1:0-12463 GCA_049300145.1 Chthoniobacterales bacterium
AGGTGCACTTCATCACAGGCCGCATCGAACTGAGAATCATAATGGAATTGAGCCAGTCGGGCTTGCAACAATCGAATAGCCTCACCGTAATTTCGTTCAAATTGCAACTGGCTGATCTTACTGTAAAAGATACCAGAAGGAGTCTGCGCGTTTATTGCTGATAGGAACTTGGCGGCTTCTTGCAGGTCACCCTGGGCCAGATAAATGCTGACCTTTGCCCCAATCGTATCCGGAACGTCTGGCATAATGTCCAGCGCTCGATCATAGAGCTTTAGCGCGGCCGGGAATTGTCGAAGCTCGGCGTAAGTGTCTGCCGCGAAGACGTGTAACTCAAAATTACGTGGGTCCAAGGCCAGGGCTTGCTCGAAGTAGGCAATACTTTCGCCCCATTTTCCCTCGCGTCGGGCAATTATGCCGAGGGCCCTTCGTGCCTCGCTGCTGCCTGGTAACCTTTTGATGACGCCATCGAACGTCGTTTCAGCGAGCCGGTAATCACGCAGCACATAGTATTGATAATAACCCAGGGCAAGCTGGGTCTCGGGCAAGTTTGGCTGCAGTTTCTGCGCATTCTCCAAAGCACGTTTGGCCGCATCCCCCCGAGCAGCATCAGTAGGGTCGACGCGGAAAAAGTAAAGAAGCGCATCCATGCGAGAAAGCCGGGCCCACGCGAGCGCAAACTTAGGGTCGAGCTGCACTGCCCGTTCATAAAAACCGATCGCTTTCGCCTTCAGATCCTTCGAGTAGCCGCTGCGCGCTTCAAAAGCCAGGCCGCGGAGATACGCATCGTAAGCCTCCGGGTTGTTTGTTGATTTAACCGCCAAGGCTTGCTGCTCGGAACCGGTGAGCTTCGCTTGCAATGACTCCGCGATTCGTTTGGCGATCTCGCTCTCGACCCCGAAGATGTCAGTCAGCTTCCGATCGTAGGTGTCTGCCCAGAGGTGGGAATCGGTTTGGGCGTTAACCAACTGGACATTCACTCGCACCTGATCGGCCAGTTTTTGCACGCTACCTTCAAGAATGTTCGCTACGCCAAGTTGCTTTGCGGTCTCGGCGAGATTGGCGGGCTTGCTCTGGTATTGCTGTGTGGAAGTGCGTGAAATTACTTTCAACCCCGCGATGCTTGCCAAGCGTGTCAGGATCTCTTCGTGGATGCCGTCGGCGAAATAAGCGTTGTCGGGATCGCGGCTGAGGTTTTCGAATGGAAGCACTGCGATGCTCTTAGGAATTACGACCGCGGGTTTATGATTCCAAACGGTAACGCTCAGACCCGCTGCGAGGGCGACTAGTAACGTGACTAACACGGTCGTACTTGGATTTCGTCGGACCCATTTGCGGGTATGTGTGAAAAATCCACTTCGCTTTGCGCGGATTGGCTCGTGCTTTAGCCAGTGCTCCAAATCCTCGGCCAGCGCCAGAGCGGAAGAGTAACGACGCTTTGGATCTTTCTCCAAGCACTTCAGGCAAATCGTGGAAAGCTCGCGATCTAATTTGGGATTGCGCACCCGGGGATTGCGCGGCTCGCTCTCCAGCACCATGCGAATCGTCTCGTAAGTTGTTCCGCCGGCAAATGGCGGTTCACCGGTGAGCATTTGATAAAACACCGCGCCGAGCGAATACACATCCGCGGCTGCCGTTAGCTCTTTCGTGTGACCAGCCGCTTGTTCCGGCGACATGTAGCTCGGCGTGCCCAGAACATCGGATGAATGGGTGATGGTGCTTTCCTGTTCGAGTAGCCGCGCCAGTCCGAAATCGGTCAGGTGCGGTTCACCCTCTCGATCTAACAAAATATTTCCCGGCTTGATGTCGCGATGAAGAATTCCGTGCTGATGAGCGAAATGGACGGTCCGCGCCACTTTCGCTAACAATTCCGCCGCGCGCCGAGTCGACATTGGCTCGCGCTTAAGAACTTCGTCGAGTTGACCGCCCTCGACGAACTTCATGCTGAAGTAGCACGAGCCCTCACGTTCGCCGATTTCGTAAATCGGAACAATCTGCGGGTGCTCGAGACTTGCAGCCGCCTCAGCGTCACGCCGAAAACGTCTCAAATGTGGCGTGCTCGACCATTGACCGAGACTAATGACTTTTAATGCAACGATGCGGTTCAGACTTTTCTGCCGCGCTCGATAAACTACGCCCTGACCGCCCCGGCCAATTTCCTCCAGTAATTCGTAGTCGCCCAGTTGTCCGAGCATGTTCGCGGCGCGAGATGCTTTCCTTTTGGACGGTGGCGCGACATCATCGCGTGTTGTAGCCGGCATCGGTGATGCCGGCCGGCCAGGGTCATCCCGCTCCTGCGGCACTACAGTATCCGGCAAGATAACCAGCGCGGTTTCCAGCACGCACCTGGTGCACAGCCCTTCAGGCGCGTCGGAAAAGATTTTGGCGCCGCACTTCCGGCAAATTCTGATTACCCTGATCATTGTCGGAGTCGCTCCCGCAGTCTCCCGTTGTACTCCGTAAAATTCTTCCATACGTTACGCCTCGAGCACGGCGATGAGATGGCGCAACTCATCTTCAATATCGCCGGGTGTCGCAACCGTGTGGGCGATCTCCTCTCGCAATAACGATTGATAGCGTTGCCGAAACCGGTAAAACGCCTGCCGGACCGCATTTTCGGTCATCCCCAAGCGCGCGGCGATCTCCGCCTGTGATGGCGCGCCGGGTTCATCCGGCAGCAATTCCTTCAATGAATCAAACAACGTGGCGTTACCTGCCGCATGGTATTCATCCTTTAGCCGGCTGAGCACGTGTTCCAACACCGTCGAAGCCCACCGCCGCTCGTAAATCATTTCGGCAGTCACTGGATCTGCTGGTTCCATCTCGATTCGCTCGTCAGCGCGCAGTCCTTCCAACGGGATGAGCCGCAGTCCTTTCCCTCGCTTAATCGCCATCGCGCGACGCTGCTCGTCGGCCAGAAAATATTTCAGCGCCCCAAGCAGATAAGAACGAAGTCGTCCTTTTTCCTTGCGCACGGCACTGAGACTTCTGCGCTCCAATAGCTGAGCGAAAAACCCCTGGGTAATATCCTCTGCCTCCTCTGGCCCGATGCCCTGTCGCCGCACAAAGCTATAAATCGGTCGCCAATAGATGCGGCAAAGTTTTTCTAACGCTTCGTGTGCCGCTGGCGATTCCCCTTGCGCGGTCAGCACCACGCTCCAATGCGTCGTGGTGAACGCGACCGGGCCGTTTTGAGTATTTCCGCCGATCGCGCTCAGGGAAGTCACCTGATCATCAGGAGGCACGGTGCCATCCAACTAAAAAGTCGCGCCGAAAGCAAGACTGCATCGAGGCAACCGCGAACCTAATTCAGTCTACACAACAGCTGGGCCTCAACGCTACCGCTTCCGAGGACAAAACCGCGCGGGTTTGGACCATTCTTCCGCCGAGCACTAGCGCACAGCCTCCGTAATTCCACGATTTCCTCCACTGCGTGGCTCCAAAAAGCCGTAGGGACTAAACGAAAGCTAGTTTTTCGCCGCTCGGCAGCCGCGTTTGCTTTCATTTCCACCAGAATCCTGGGAAGAAGAACCAGATACTTCGCAAACAACAACTCCCGGTTTATTGCCGGTCGCATCTCCAATCGCTAAATGTAGATCACCGTCCGCTTCGACTTTTGCAGCGACAACGCGGCCCGTAAGAGCAAACCATTTTTGTTCAATCCCCGTGCGTTCTGATTGCCACGTCAATTGCACGCCCGGTCATCGGTAATCTGACCGATTCTCCCTTTCCACCCGCGCGCGCGAAGAGACTGGCGTGTCGCTGCCTTTAAGTGAATGCAACCGTTGACGCCATGTTGACGTTATCAGGGTCTGAAATGGCCGTTTTGTGTCGTCAGTGTTCGCACATGCACGAGGGACGGCAACTTGTTCGATAGGCCGGGAATAGATTTTCTTTTCGTGACGCGCCGCGCACGATTTCGGCACCGCAACTGACGCACACCGAGGCGCTCTAATCGACGATGCTTTGGCAGTGCGGGCATACGGGGTTTTTCACAAACCACGATCTGTCTTAGAATGGGAGACGGGAATGCGCTTTTCGGCAAAAATACGCCGAGCATTTGATGCTACTCGACGGCCTTTACGTCGATCTGCGTGATCCACGCCCCATCGTTGTCTGGCAAGCCGCGATACTGTGCGGGAACGGTTTTGATCCAAGCAATCGACAGATCCTGCAGGGCGGAAGCTATTTCACCTAGCTGCCGACCGGAGACGGTGATTTCATGTGTCGAGAAGGAGATGATCACTGTCTCCGATTCGCGTTGGTCTGTGTGGTGAGCGTCGAGGAACTGTTGGTACGGAAAGATGAATACTTCGTCTGCGCGCATCTCGACTCGCAGACAACTGCGATCGCGCTCACGGTGCCAACAGATGTTGTTGCCGACGTTTTCACGTTCGCCCGACGAATCTTTGGACGATTAAGGACACCGAACGGATTTCTCACTTGTCCGCGGAAACAGCGGTTGCTACAAAGATTCCCGAAGTGAGCCGGTTCTCATCCGCAGACAGCTCCGGACGCGACCGGATTATACAGATTTTGTCTGCCTTTAGTTGCAGATTTTTGGGGCCGAATTCTGGTTAGAAGTAAAACTCTGGCAAAGAAATTTAATGGTGATTCGACAAGCAGCATTAGGAGATGCTGATTCTATTGCATTGCTCCTCAAAGAAATGGGACATCAATCTCCAGCAGAAGAAATCTTAAAAAGATTGCAAAGGTTAACTAACAATCATGTGGATCGTGTTTGGGTGTGTGAAAAAGATTCAAGAGTTATTGGTTTCTTGAGCCTTCATATTTGGCCCCGATTTTATGATTGGGGAAATCAAGATCGAATAACAGCAATGGCTATTCACAGTGAGTTTCGCAGAAAAGGTTATGGTCGCCAATTGATTGAACATGCCGAAAAGTTTGCCCAAGAATCTGATTGTGTCAGAATAGAGGTAACTAGTTATAGTTATATGAGGCTCCCGCTCTGGAGCGGCTTTATTGATGTTGATACGATCGGAAGAAACGCACGCGCGACCGCCAGAAAAGACGCGCCGCGTTGATTCCGACGAGATAGGGCAGGAACACTACGAGGACGAGGCCAACAACAACGAGCAATCCATCTTCGGCTTTGGGCGATCTCAAAAACGGATGGCCGTTTGCGACTTCATAGCCGCGCAAAAAGATGCCGAAGATCAGAATAGCGATGGCGACGAACACCAAACCAACCAATGAACGCTGCCTTCTAGTAAGACCGCGCACCACTTCAGCGCCGCACGCGGTGCAGACGCTCGCATTCTCAGGAACTTGCGTCTGGCAATGCGGGCAGACCAAGGTCTTCACAGGCGAACAATAACATTGTCCGTATCAGAGTACGAGCGAATTTCGCGAGCTACCTTGCTTCCTCGATTTGAATTCCGGTGATGACGCCGCCATCGCCAGTCTCTAGACTCTCATAGCGTTCGGGCATCGTCCGCAGCCACTTCACCGAGAAATCCTGCAGCGCGAGTAACAACGTTCGAAGGTTGCGACCTTGCAGCTCTACATTATGCGAGGAAAACAATAAGCGAAGCGTTTCGGTTTGTTCAGCCGATGTGAGCGAGGCAGTGACGAGGTGCTGGTACGGAAAGACGTGCGATTCGTTCGGCGATGTCTCGATGCGAAGGCATGGGCACGGCGCTTCACGCTGCCAGCATGCGGGCGTTGTTTGCACGGTTTGTCTGCGATTTTCGATTTTCATGTTTTTGATTCAAATCAATGCCGAGGAATTGGCTGCTCCAGGAATGCATCGTCATAAAGCAAACACGTCGCGCGAATTCACGGCCACGTCGGAGCGAGCGCAGAATCTTGTGTCGCGTGTTCGTGCCGCTGTCTTGTTGCGGGATTAGATCGAGCGCAAGTTCGCGCTCGCCGCTGCGCGCGATTGCATTGCGCAGAGCCCGCTTATCAGGCGTGAAAATTCGGATGCTCTTTCGGCCACGCGAGATCGTCACATACCATTGCTGCGCACTTGAGGCGGCCCGCACGCCCGAATCGGAAAACAGGACGTGATCAACCGTCTTCCCTTGCGAGCCATATGAGGTAACCGCGTATCCGCGCTGAAACTGCCGATAGTACGGCGGCAGAACACGACCGTCTGTTAGCTGAATCCCACCGTCTGGTGAAATTTTTGCGACTGAAACGATTTCGCCGTTCGCAATTTTACGACCGTCCGGAGTCCTGCTGTTTGCTTTCAACTGCAGCTTGTCGCCAACGCTGAGGCTCAGCACATGCGGCAAGCAAACCGTGATCTTTCCCAAATCCCTTCGCGGGATTTGTCGCACTCGATTGGCGATCTCAACGACGAGATGTCTTGTCGTAAGCCCGATTATCTTGCCGTGCTCCCCGCGGGTGCAGTTGCGAAAATCGCGATTGAAAACGACGACGCTTCCTGAAGGATAATGTCGCAGGTCGAGCTTCTGTGCTTCTGTCAGATCGACTTGTTCGAGCGCGGTTACGGGTGATTCGTCGCCTGCGAGCAAGCCGCGGTCTCGTAGCTGTTCGCGAATCGCGTCGTTCACGGTGCGAACTTCGGCGCGCGTTTGCGAGATAACGATGGCCGACTCGCCGCTCTTTGCGATCTCCAGATAAGCATTCGTTAAGCGCTCATTCTGCCCAGCAGGATCACACTCGACGATGGCGCCGAGCGCTTCCAGTTTTCGAAATGAACGCGATAAATCTCCCGCTGCCGCAGCTTCAACGGCTTCGCGATAAGCCTTGATGCGCTTACGTTCTGCCATGGTTCGCCCTCGACGCGCATCCTGCCGTCGAATCTCGGAAATCTCCGCCACGCGCAAACCGGAATAACGCTCGATTGCGCGCAGCGCGTCTGAGGCTTCCACCGGACCGTGTTGTCGAGTATCGCCGGAAAGAATTAACCGTCCGTTCCGCTCCCTTACCAAATCAATCAAGTCGAAAAGTTGCCGCCCGCTGAGTTGTCCGGCTTCATCGACAATCACGACCGCGCAATCTGGCAAATCCCGTCGCTGCAGACATTCGGCAACGGTCGCTGTTCCTGTTAGACCGTCGCGATTTAGATCGATGACCTGCTGTCGCTGTGGCGCGAGAACGACTGACGCGCTTCCTGTCGCATCGAGTGCTTGTTGAACTCGCTTTAGAACAAAGCTCTTTCCAGTGCCGGCGGCGCCGCGGAAAAGCGTGATGAAATCGGCAGACCAAAGAATCGAGTCCAAAGCGGTCGATTGTTCCGGCGTCAGTTGATTGTCAGCTCCTGCGATTCTCGGAGACAGCGGGGCGTATGCGCCGATGCCATCACGCGCGGCCTGCACAATTTGCCACTCTCGCGCGAGCACATCCCAGTGTGCGACTTTGTCTTCGCCTGAACGCAGATACTCGCGCGACGCCGTTTCTCGTTTGATCTCATTTAACGAGGTCGAACTCCCGCGCGCAGCTTCGAGCGCGTGCCGCCAGAGTTCGTGTTCGTGGACAACGGAACGTCGTTCAAACAGATGCTGCTCAGCCCATGTCACGGCTTCACCGGCTAAGAGCTCTCGCGACTCTTCGCGCACTTGGCTTTGCGGTCGTAACGAGTCCAGCTCTTCGATCGCAAGTTGATCGCTCCATAACGACCGCAGTTTCCCCGAGTCCGGCTCATGGCTTTTCCTACGTCGCTCCTTATGTGCGATGTGCTCTCGAATCGCCTTCTCGTTGCCGCCCCGCTTTTCGGGATGGGCGTTCAGGAGGGCGCGAGTCTTCTCATCAATTTCGCGATGGCGTTTTGAGAAACGCTCGCAGATTTCCGGGGCGATCTCCGTGATTTGAAAGTCACCGCGTTTTGCATTCAGAATCGTATAACCGAAGTCGCGTAATGATCGGGCCAGCTCGTGATAGTAAACGTTCTCTGCGTATTTCTGCGCTGCGAGCATTTCGTAATTTTGAAGCGCTTTCCAACGGCATTCAGTCTTGTCGTAGGTCGCGTTGAAAACGATGCAGTGCGTGTGCAAATGCGGATCGAGTGCACGCGAAGTATCGTGCTGAAACAGTGCGGCCACGATGTTTCCTGTTTTACGATCAGAATTACGGCCGCGACCGCGCAAACGGGCGCTCGCAAACTGTTCGAGTTCGCTAAGCGCAACCTTCACCGCCTTAGCATGTGCGGCCACGATTCGCTCGTCGGCCGCTACCAATCCAGCGACCGAAACGGACTTTGGAGGCGAGAAGGTGAAGTCATAGAAAACGCGCCGAACTGCATCACATCGTTGCGTCAGCCGCTTACGACTTTTCGGATGCTGATTTTCACAAAGAGCTAAGAAGTCATCTGCCGCGACTACGCCGGCCAATCCAAGCTTAGCGGCTCCTTCTCCAAGCCATTCGCCGTGAATCCGCGCATGCTCGCCGTAGTAATCACCAATACTTAAATGTTCAGCGAAGTAGCTCTTCGCATTTTTCAGATTCATCTGCGTCTTTGGCGAGAGCACATCACCCCAATACCACGCTGACAAATTCGCGTTGCTCCATCCACGGAGCCGGTGACCGCAATTCTCATGAGAGAACTGCGGTGCATGAACCAAGAGTTTTTAGGAAGGGACGCCCTACCCCTTAGCCAAGCTAAGGAATTCTCGGTTCATCGCTAAACCGCTACTCATTCAATGAGCGATGCAACTGATAGCGATACACGGGCGCAACGCTTCAACGACGCCGTTCGGACTTTCGAACCGCCGCTACCGCGTCGTCAGGCAAAACTGATGCCGTTCAAAGACGGCATCATCGAGTTGCGGCAAAAGGGCGCATCTTTGAACCTCATTCGCGAATTGCTCGCAACAATAGATGTGGCAGTAAGCAATGCCACGATTGCGCGATTTGTCGCTGAGATCACCGATACCGCAACACCGCCACGACAACGTCAGCGATTCAATCGCAAACGCGGTGTCGTTCAGAACGCGGATCGACGGCGACCTATAGCCGTTCCGTTAATCAGCGCGCCTTCGACAGCGTCTCCACCGGGGGCGCCGACGCCAATGGAAACGCCACGAGCAGCACGTCCGCGCACACGCGGTCCGCGCATCGCAGATCCTCACAACCTCTGATTCAACGCACCTTCTTATGAACAAACAAATCAACCTCGTCATCAACGGCAAGGGCGGAGTCGGAAAGAGCTTCTTCGCCGTGAACTTCGTCCAGTATCTGAAAGATTGCGGCGTCGCTCATTGCGCGATCGATAGCGATCACGAGAACTCGACGCTGAAGCGCTTCCACCCGGATGCCGAATTCATCAACCTCGAACATCACGGCTGCGGAAACTTCCGATCTGCTCGTGATCGACTGCCGCGCGGCCTCCACCGACCTGTTCATCGATTTCTTCGATGAAGTTAATTTGACCGAAGTGCTCCGCTCGCTCGACGCACGACTAACCGTCATCTGTCCAGTCAATCACGAAGCCGACAGCGTCGAACAACTGCGCATCTTGTCGGACGCGTTGCGCGACGGTTGCGGCTGGGTCGTCGTCAAGAACGAAGCGCACAGCGATGCGTTCAAGATTTATGACGGCAGCAAGACGCGGCGGCATGTAGTTGACGAATTGCACGCGCGCGAAATCACGATGCCACGGATGTACGATTGGCTCGTTACCGCCGTAAACGAGCACAATACGCCAGTGACGGTCGCGCTGGCACATCCTGGCTTCAATCTGCTCGACCGCCAACGATTGAAGCACTGGCAAACGCGGTTTTACCGACAACTGTATCGCGCGGCTGACCTGCTCTTAACCGATGCGCGTGCAGCGGAGAGATTCGCTGCGTGAACGCTGATGATCCATTAGCACGCGCGATCACCGAGTGGCAGTGCAAACATCACATCGCGGACGGCGATCCGATGATTGCAGCCCTCGAATTGGTCCGCATCTACCTCAAGCATTCGCGCGAGACCGATAATGATTCGGCCGCGTCCCCTCCGAGCTTTGAAGACTTTCGCGGCACCGTCGAACTGCTGGACCGCCGTTCGAAAGCATTCATCCACCAAGCGACCGAACTGGTGGCTGAGTTGCGACGATTTGGGCAAAACGTCACCCGCATCAATCGAGCACGCTTCGCCACGCACTGCGTGTTCATCGGGCTTGGCGCTGTCGCCGGCGTGTTAATTGATCGTCTCCTGTGAGTCCGAACTTTAGCGCGGGCGTCGCAGCTCTTTGCTGCCTCGGAGCAGGCGTGAGTCTCGTCATTCAACTTCTGCGAAAACCGAAAAACCACATCGTTATCCAGCTCGCCGGTTTTAGCTGGACGCGAGACGATTTCTGTCGCGGCTGGTTGATTACCGGCGATACAGGTTCCGGCAAAACCCGCTCAGGTATCACCCGTCTGCTTTACCAAGTCTTCCAAAACGAGCCGACATGGGGCGGTCTCTGCATCGACGACAAAGGAATTTATTGGGAAACACTCTCTCAAATGGCCAAGCACTTCGGCCGCGAGGATGATCTCATCCTGCTCCAAGTCCGACCGGATGAGGCAACGAGCACATGGCAGCCGCGCCATACGTACAATCTTACCTCCGATCGCAGCATTCCTTTCAACACGTTCGCCAAAGCGGTCGTGGACACTGCTTCTTCGTTAGGCCAGGCAGGCGACAAAGCCTTCTTCAAAAACCAGGCGCAGACGCATATCGCTGCCGCTTTGGAAACTCTGCGTGAGATCGGCGCCGATGTGACCTTAGAAAATGAGTATCATCTCCTCCTCGATCAAAGCGATCTGGACGAAGCGATGACCGATCTGGCGTCTACTCATCAAACGATTCGCCGACGCGAACTCGCGGAGCATTTCACGAATCGTTTTCTCTCTCAGCCTCCCGAGCAAATCGGCGGCGTAAAGGAGACGATTGCCAATTATCTCCAGCCATTCATCACTCCAGAAATTGCTCAGGTCTTCTGCGCGGCTGGAAACAGCTTCGAGTTCGCCGATTTGGATCGCGGCAAAATCATTTGTGTGGCGATGCCGCAGAAGTTTCAGATGGAGCGGCGCTACATAAACACGTTTCTTAAAATGCTTTTCTACACGCACGCTCTGCGCCGTTTCGACAAGCCCGCGGATGAACGCTGCCGTGACAATTTGCTCATTCTTTGGGCCGACGAAGCGCAGCGCTTCGTAACCGCAAGCGAAGACGGCATGAGCGACTACAACTGCATCGACGTGATTCGTGAAGCGCGAGCCACTGTTGTCACAGCAGCGCAGTCGTCGAGTTCGTTCATTCCGCCCCTAGGCCGGGAGAAAGCCCGCGTCTTCACCCTGAATCTGCGCAATCGATTGATCTTTAAAGCCGCTGACGAAGAAGGCGCGGTCGAAAGCGCTGACTTCCTCGGCAAGAAAAGGAAGATTAAGAAGTCATGGGGTTACTCAGGAGGAAAACGGTCGAGTAACTATAGCGAGCACGATGAGCACAATATCAAACCGCACCTGCTGCGAAACGCCCCGAAGCATACGGCAGTGATTGTTCATTGCGAGCTTGGATACCGCACCAGGTCCCTTCCACCGATCGAATCTAATGGCCGCGTCTGCTCGTGGTTCCGGGGTTAATCGGCGACGGGTTCCGATAATTGAGTCTCACTTCTCGTGTTAGGAGAGGTGATTTAAATTGAAAGCGTCTCCGATAGATGCGTGTTCCGCGCTCGCCGCAAATCCCGCGAAGTAACACGTCCTATATTAGGCTCCCGGCGAGAAAATGATCCGCTCGCACGCGAGCAGCGGTTGGCAATAAATCGCGCAGCTCTTGCCCCGCCCCCTTCGTCGCTAGCATGCAAGCGCGGCCATTCTCGGTCCAGCTTGCTGTGATCCAATCACCCTTTCTGGCGAACCGGGGCTGCTTAGGAGGTGCATCCTTTAGCGTCGAAGCATCGGTGACAACGAGATGAACCAAGCCGCCATCGCGCATCTTGAAACAGATTATCGAGACGGGTTTCCCGGCCGACGAGATTGTTTTGCAGCCTAGCGCCGGAAGGCTTTGCAGGGCGGCAGGAATAACTTCCAGGGTCGGCTCATGCTGCGCTTGAAGCCACTGCTGCAATTCGCGGCTGTCCGTTGCCTTGTGGTCGAATGGTTCCTGCCCGGGGACGAACGTTGAAATAACGGCAAGAGCGTCACTCTGCCAGCGATCGCCATACGACTGATGTGTCCAGACGCCGTTGATTACGGCGAGAAGAACGAGACTCGCAGCGATTGCAAGAAGGACCGGACGCCTTCCCCAAAAGCGGCGCCGGCTGATCTTGGCGCCCGCCAAGATGTTGGCGCGGAGATCTTGGGGGACCGGAATCGAACAAATTGCGTTCGTAGTTGCCACGTCCAACGCACGCTGTCCCGCGAACCACGCCGCCAGATCTGGATCGCGGTTGACCTGTTCTAAAGCGGCCGCAAAGGCCTCACCGCAAGCGTCCTCGCCGCTTGGCCGGTATGCACTCAGTATAAATTTCGCTTCTTGATTATTCACTTTCGCCCTTCCTTGC
>JBAQJG010000758.1:0-2983 GCA_049300145.1 Chthoniobacterales bacterium
GTAGCGCCGCTTGTGCTTCGCTGGTTTCTGAATCCACATAACATCGGGTTCGTTTTCAAAGATCGCGGTAACGGTGTCCTCGCTGATATTCCACATCGCCGCGATCTCCCCTCGGGAGTAGTGCCGCTCAGTCGCCAATTCGGCAGGCTCGCGTTGGGGAACTGTAGCGTCGCGTTCCGCCGACGGCAATAGACCGGGCTGGCCCGTCTGTACTGGAACTGCCGCGGTTTCCGCGTGTAAACGATCGCGGCCGTGCTGGCGCGTGAAGTATTTGCGCAGGCGCTTTGCCTGGTTCGCGGCCGCGTGGCTGAATCCGAGGAAAACCAGAAACCGCCGGTCGTCTTCGCCTTCGACTACGAACACACTGGTAGGTGCTGATGATTTCGTGCTCATTTTTGGTCCCTGAGCCCGACTACAAAACTGGAGTTAGCCCGACTGCCTTACCTTTCCTGGTACGCTTGCGGCATCCTCTAGCCGCTTAGCCTTGTTACAGATTCGCGGGGTCAGAGCAATAGAGGAGGAGTTGCGAATCAGGTTGCCATTCAGAAGTTAGCCCGACTGCAGCGGCGGGTTGGGGTCGTCGCTGCGCAAGAGTAGTCAATCGTTGGCAAACTGTCAAGACCATACAGTAACGTGCAACCACAACCAGTATACAACCAGTATTCAACCAGTTCTCCAACCAGTCACAGGGCGGCGCGCATTAGTGTGCTACGCGCAACGCCAGTCGCAACGCTGATCTTTTCCCAGCTAAGACCCGATGCACGCATGGCCTTGATGGCGGCAACATCGACCGCGGGACTCACGCGCGGCCGGCCTAAGATTTTTCCACGAGCGCGAGCCGCTGCGATTCCGCTTTTGGTTCTCGCAATGATTAACTCCCGTTCGAACTGGGCAATGCTGGCAAAAAACGTGCGCGAATGTCGCGCGCCTAAATTCCGCACGGTATTCGGGCGGGGGCCGCGAGCCTACCGGCCTTTATTTTTTGGTGTAGAATCCGGCGCACCGGAGGCCGACATGGAAACAGCAGCGGCGATTTTGGTGAAGGCAATTGTAGACCACAGCAGCGCGCTAAGGGCGCTAGTAGGTGGCATCAGTGACCCTAAAGGGGTTGAGGAAATCCTAAAGCCCTATTACCAAGCCGCTTTCTCGCTGGTGAAAAAGGTCAGCAGGGAAGCTTGAAAATCCGGCGCATGGATTCTCAACGATTCTTTTTCAGGCCCCTGTTGGCCGCAGCGCCCGGAACACCGTGCCCACAGAAACGTCGGTCTGCTTGGCGATGGCTTCAAAGCTCGCGCCACCTGCAAGGCAAGACGGTTTTGCCCGAAAGTCTAGTGGCACACCTGTCGCATGAATCAAAACATTTCCGCATCGGCACGCTTGGCAGCCTCGGCGGCCTGTTGATCGCTGACGCCAATGTACTGCACGGTGCTCGATATCGACTTGTGCCCGAGCAACGCCTTCACCTCCATCAAGCCGACTTTCGCGGCAATGAGATTCGTGGCCCGGGAATGCTTCAGGGTGTGCGGATGCGCTTTTTCCGGGGCGATGCCGGCCGCGAGCGCAATCGCGCGGAACGTCGCATAAAATTGCTTCCGGCTAAGCGCGCCGCCCTTCTGGGATAGAAACACATACCCGCTGCCATCCTCGACACGTTCGGCGAGCCAGCGCTTCAAGACAACGATTTCGTCGAAAACACTGCGGTTATCGCCCTTGTGGGCGTCAAGCGGTTGGACCGTGCGCAAGGAATTCTTGAGGCGATTGACTTCGATCTGCAGGTTCTTCAGGTCTACTTCCCGTAACTTCAGCCCGCAGACTTCACTCGCGCGCATGCCATGCCGATACCCCAGCAAGATCATTGCGTGATCGCGGGCTGATCTTTCCTTCGCCACGCGCAACACGCGCAGGATTTCATCTGGAGTCAGGAACGTCATCGAATTCCTGGCGCGGCGCTGGCGCTTTTGCGGGAATGGAATAACAACGGCGGCGGCTGTCATGGCTGTCATGATTTCTCCTCCGGGTCTCCCGGTGCCCGACGCGCGATGAGATGCTGCAAGCGAATCCGCGTCCAGGGTCTCCGATGATTTGTTACGCGATTAGATGCGACCCAAAACCGACACCCGACCGCCTGCTGTGCTCCGCGTTGTTGTGTGGGCAGTCATTCAAGAATCTCGATTTGATCTTTATCCACGTATCCAGCGTAAGACCCGTCGAACAGGCGCACACTCCATCCGTAGATTGGATACAGGTAATCGTCGGCCTCGCCGATTGTCTGGCCCTGGTCGTCCACGATGTGCAGGTACGACGTTTGCGACTTGCCGTCGTTCCAGGCGTCAAACCGGACGCCGCGGAACTTAGCGCCGCCCATGATCTGAACGACTGCGGATAGCGCGTTGCCGTCTGATGTGAATCTGCGGTCCATGGTTTCCCTCCCAGTGCGTTTCGTGCTGCCCGCGGGCTCGACCACGGGCAGACCGCAACGCACTAAGCCGCTACTGCTACGGGCTCGGGTCGCAACTTGACGGGCTCGGCAGTGATTGACGCCAGGTAATACGGTGCCGATTTATCCGCTCGCCGATAGATAGACCAAAGCAACCGATGGTCTGTTAGTGCCCGCGTCATGCGCCGCGATTCGGATTCAATAACGTCGCGCAAGGTGGACAGGTATTCCGGCGAGGGTGTTTCGCAGACGCTGCGCAACGTGTAGCGACTCTCGGCAGTCGCCAGGGCAGCAATTGCCGCTTGTGCGCGTGCCAGGTCTTGCTCTAACCGTTTGTCAGCCTTGACCGTGCTTGGCTTGCGCCGCAGTCGCAACCTAGCAGCGTTTAGGATTGACTTGGCGCACGCATGGCAGAATCCGAGCAAGTAATCGCTTGCGGTATTGGCTCCGCACTTATGGCAATTTGTCATATCTCACCTCGTTTGTTTTGCTTGCTAGTGTGTTTCGTGCTGCCATCCCGTTTTGGAATGGCAGACCGCAACGCAC
>JBAQJG010000759.1:0-1641 GCA_049300145.1 Chthoniobacterales bacterium
ATCGGCGTTGGTACGATGGCGGGCAAGGCCACAGTGTGGCGGGCGAAAAAGCCTGGGGCTTGTCCGGTTTTGGTTGGAACGTTCCAATTTCAACAGCCGCTTGGCTGATGGGGCTCGCTCAAATTCCATTCATCGTGAAGTTCCTCTGGAGCATTCGTCATGGACGCAAAGTGACATCGGATAACCCGTGGGAAGCGACAACTCTGGAATGGGCGACTCCCACGCCGCCCCCGCACGGTAACTTTATTGAGCCGATCACTGTGTATCGCGGACCGTACGATTACAGCGGTCGCGGGGCGGAGCAGGATTTTTACGCGCAGACCGCGGCCATCGAGTAGGTCGATGTCGCTCAGCCTAGCAAAACCTCGTCAATATAACACCTCGCCCACTCCGGGGCTTAATCCGTGAATCGTGCAACTTTAGAACGCCTGGACCGGTAGGGATGCAGGCGGCACGCCGCCACTACAGAATTGGAGAATTGAAGTCCATGACGACACCCACCACGGCGGGCAAGCTCGCACAAATGTTGCGTCGCTCGAAAAAGCGAATTCCATAGCGGGGTTGTTGAGAATCCCGTCCGCGCTGGTTTACTGAGCGGAAAAATGATCATTGGAAGCCACGGATAACGTGATGCAATTTATTGCTTCCCAGCCAAACATTGCGCTGTTGTTTTTCTTAGAAGGTGAGTTTAAGTCGAGCGCACGCGCACGTTGTGGGATCGGAGTGACGGAACTGCAGGCCCACTTCTTCCCACAAACAAAGGTCGAATGGCGCAAAGCTCCGAGAGCCTGGTGAGCCGTCGAAGAACGGCGGTAGTTTTTCATCGAAACGAAGGAACCCCGCACCGGCGGGCACGCAGATCCTGGAGATTTGAACCCATTCTGCAGGACCTCCGTAGGCTGCGAAATATCCTCATTCCAATGGACGCTTCGTACGTTAGTTGCTAACAGGGATGCGTGCGAGGCATGTTTGCGGTGCAATGGTCGATCTGGCCGCCGCTCTGCGCCGTTTTTCTTCTTTTCGCACTGTCTGCCACCGCGCAAATGTTGCCAGGATCGGCACTGTCGCCACAAGGCCTTGACACTATCGGTCAATCGCTCCAGGCGCAGCGCGATACGCAAGCGCTAATCGGCGCGCCGGTTTCAGAAAACGTTCGTCGCTTCCACTACACGCTCACCATTGACGTGGCCGAAATTTACGATGACAACCTCACGCTCGCGCCCAACAATCGCATCCACGATTTCTACACGCGCATCGGGCCGGCCTTAACGCTCGGCTTCGGCGACACCATCGTACGCGAGGAAAATTTCCTCGAGCTCTATTACGAACCTGATTTTTTAGTTTTCGCTGATCATTCAAATTTCGACACCGTCGAACAAGTCGCACATCTGGCAGGCCAATATCGCTTCGCTCGATTGACGGTCGGAGCGGTGGAAAACATTCAGTTAGCGGAAACGGGCGATTCACAGTTGCCCGGTTATACCGGGACAATTGTCAATGGCGTGAACATCGATACCGGCGGCCGCCGTCGCATCAACACCTACGCGACGCACCTGGTCGCCGCATACGATCTGACAGGGAAGACATTTTTGAGTGCAGCCGGCGATTACACATTGATCAATTATCCCGGTGGCCTAACAG
>JBAQJG010000760.1:0-7332 GCA_049300145.1 Chthoniobacterales bacterium
GAGTAGCGACCGTTCGCGCCTAGGGTTCATTCGTCCCCTTGCCCGCAGGCTCCAATCGCCGCACTTCGATCTCCGGTGTCGCGAATAGATTTTTTCGTCTTCGGCACGACGATTTTTTCTTCTTTCACCTAATCTGTTTTCTGTGTTTCGTAAAAGCCGCGCAACGATGATGAATTGCGCAGTTTGAATCTCATCATCAACCGCGACTAGAATGCACAAAATCAATTCCCTCGTCATGCATGCGCCGAAGACGAAGGTTTTCGAGACGGCAGCGAACTTGGAGCTGTGGCCGGAATTCTTACCGCACTACCGTTACATCCACTATCTCGAGCGCAGTCCGAATCGTAACGTCGTCGTGATGGCGGCGACGCGCTCGCGAATTCCGATTTCGTGGACGTCGGAACAGATCATCGATCGCGAAAAATGCGAAGTCCGTTTTCATCATTTGAAAGCCTGGACCAAAGGCATGCGTGTCGTCTGGACATTTGAGGAGACTCCAACCGGTGTGCTCGTGAAAATTTCACATGAGCTTCGCTTTCGCATTGCAGTGGTTGCGCCGATTGTCGATCCATTAGTTGGCGATTTTTTTATTCACAACATTGCCAATAAGACTTTGCGCTGTATGAAGGCATACGTGGAAGCAAGTGCGAACAAGGTCGCTGCATGAGCCGAAGGCGGGCGGTCATTACCGGACTGGGTCCGATCACTTGCATTGGCAAAGGGGTCGATGGTTTTTGGAATGGCATTCTCGCCGAAAAAAGCGGGATCAGCCGGATTTCGGGCTTCGACCCCAGACCCTTCCAGGTTAGGTGCGCCGGCGAGGTTAGCGATTGGAATCCGGAGCAACATTTTTCGCCACGAAGATTGAAGCGCCTCGATCGTTATGCGCAGTTTGCCGTAGCTTCGGCGCAACTCGCCCTCGATGACGCCGGGATCAACTATTCTCGCGAAGAGCCGCAGCGTCGGTTCGGCGTAAGTTTCGGCACCGCACTCGGGGGCGTCTGCAAAGCCGAAGACCAACATGTTCGTTATCTGAAAAAGGGCGTGCGCGGAGTGAATCCGATGCTGGCGATCCAGGTCTTCGGCGGCTCGGCCCATTCGAACATCGCGATTGAATTCGGCTTTCGCGGCGTCGGGACGACGAACTCGAACAGTTGCGCCAGCGGGACCGTTTCCCTGGGTGAAGCGCTCCGTTACATCCGCGACGATTTTACCGATGTGATTGTTGCCGGCGGCGCGGAAGCGCCGCTGAGCGCGTTAACTATCGGAGCGTTCGATATTATTAAAACGATGAGCCGATGCGAGGATCCAAGCATTGCCTCTCGCCCATTTGACCGATCGCGCGATGGCTTTGTCATGGGCGAGGGCGCGGCATCGCTCATCGTGGAAGAGCTCGAACACGCGCGAGCCCGCGGAGCGAAAATTTACGCGGAAGTGCTCGGTTATAGTTTGAATAATGACGCTTTTCACATGACGGCGCCGTTGCCGGATGGTGACTCGTGTATTCGCGCGATGCGACATGCGCTAGCCGACGCGCAACTTGCGCCCGAGCAAATTGACTACATTAACGCGCATGCCAGCTCGACTCAGCTCAACGACAGCACCGAGACGATGTCGATCAAGGAGGTTTTTGGCGAACATGCGCGAAAAATTCCGGTGAGCGGAACGAAGGGTTACACCGCCCATCCGCTCGGTGCGACCGGTGCCATTGAAGCGACGATCTCTGCGCTCGCGCTGGATCGACAATGGGTTCCGCCGACGATCAACTACCGAAATCCCGACCCGGCATGTGACCTCGACGTTGTTCCCAACCATGGCCGCTCCGCTGAATTGAATTATGTAATGAGCAACTCATTTGGCTTCGGCGGAATCAATGCCTGTGTAGTGTTGGGTAAAGTGCACGGTTAGCGCGCGCGTCGCGCGCTGGCGACCCCGAACGCTTTCGGGATCGCGAACTTTCCCTTGAGCAGCATCCGCGCTGCACGACCGGTTCACCGGGAAGTTCGTTTCGGCGAGACGCCGAAACCAGGTCGCCGCGGCGACCACTACTGGGATTTATTCGCGCAGCAAATCCGGGCGATTCTCGCGCGTGCGTCGCAAAGCTTTCTCTTTTCGCCACGCCGCGATCTCGGCGTGATTTCCGGAAAGCAAGACGTCTGGAACTTTCCAACTGCGAAATTCCGCCGGGCGCGTGTACTGCGGGGCTTCAAGCAAACCGGCGCTGAAACTATCGTCCGCCGCGGATTGTTCATGACCAAGCACGCCGGGCAACAAGCGTACCACTGCATCCACGAGTACGACCGCAGCGATCGCACCATTCGTGAGTACGTAGTCACCGATGGAAATTTCCGTGTCTACGAGGTGTTCGATCACACGATGATCGATCCCTTCATAATGGCCGCAGATGATGATCAAATGCGGTTCGCGTGAAAGCTCGGTCGCCATCCGCTGATCGAAACGCTGTCCCGCGGGAGACATGAGAATTACCTTCGATGCCGAATGTTCGATGTGGGGTGTTGGATGTTCGACGTTGGATGCTGGATGTTGGATGTTCGATGTTTCTCTGCCGCCACTGCGCAACGATTCCACCGCAGCAAAAATCGGTTCCGGTTTCATCACCATCCCATGCCCTCCGCCGAATGGAGCATCATCGACGATGTGATGCTTGTCGGTTGTCCAATCACGCAAATTGTGAATTTGCAGATCGACCATTTCATTTTCCTGCGCTCGCTTCATCATGCTCTCGCTCAGTGGCGCGCGGCAGATTTCTGGAAACAAAGTCAGGATGTCGATTTTCACGAGAGGAGAACGTTCAACGTCCAATGCTCAACGTCCAACGCTCAATGTTTAACGAATCAATCAGGTGGATCGAGCAGTCCCTGCTCGATGCCAAAATTGGCGGCAAAGCCGCATTATTTTTTAACATCGCCCGCCGAGCGATCCGCCCACCAACCTCGTTGGGCAGAGCCGGCTATAGCTATTCCACGATCTCGAGCGTGGCGCGCTGGCCGTGGCGCGCAGCCGAGCTGGCAAGAAGCGCGCGAATTGCGTGAATGGTCTGGCCGTTGCGGCCGATGACTCGGCCAACGTCGCTCTGGCGCAGTTGCACTTTAAAGATCGTCATCTTGCCGCTCGGAATTTCCGAGAGCATCATCTCGTCCGGGAACTCGACGAGCTGGCGGATGACAAACTCGAGAAATTCCCTCATGTCGATCTTAAGATCTGCTCCATCAATCTTGCGACGGTCATAGACCGCCGCTACAGAGCGGATGCCTCCGGCGCCGTCGTCGATGTTTCCGCCGTCGCTGGCGCGGCGCTTGCCGCCTGTTTTTTGTTTTTCTTGATCAAGCTGCGAACCGTGTCTGACGGTTGAGCGCCGCGCGCGATCCAATATTCCGCGCGATCGATTTTCAGCATGCTATTGTGGCCGGGTTTCTTCGGGTCGTAGGTGCCGATGATCTCGATGAATTTTCCGTCGCGTGGGCTGCGACTGTCCGCCACCACCACTTTGTAGTATGGGCGATTCAATGCGCCCTCCCTGCGTAATCTGATCGAAACTGCCATGATTAAGGATTTTAACGATGTAACTTTTGTAACTCTTTCAACTTCTTCTTCATCTTGCCCGCGCTCTTCATCATCTTGCGTATTTGATCAAAGCGCCGGAGCAAATTGTTTACCTCTGTCACGGTGTTGCCGCTGCCACGCGCAATGCGCTGAC
The DNA here is from genome assembly GCA_049300145.1 of Chthoniobacterales bacterium. GTDB lineage: Bacteria > Verrucomicrobiota > Verrucomicrobiia > Chthoniobacterales > UBA10450 > AV133. Next base: position 3,719 of record JBAQJG010000760.1, read on the forward strand.
GCCGCCGGGCATTTAAAATGTCGGGCCGCGCGCGTTCATCGCTCGTCATCGAGAGCACGATGGCTTCGGTGCGCTTAAGCTGCTTCTCGCCAACAGAGAAACCTTGCACCTTACTCATCCCGGGCAACATGCCAAGAATATTCTCGAGCGGCCCCATTTTGCGCATCATTTTGAATTGGGCGAGGAAATCATTGAAATCGAATGATGCACTGCGGAGCTTGCGCTCAAGTCGCGTGGCTTCTTCTTCATCGACCGCCTCGGCTGCTTTTTCGACCAGGCCAACCACGTCGCCCATTCCTAGAATCCGGCCGGCGAGCCGATCGGGAACGAACAACTCGAATTGATCGAGCTTTTCCCCGACGCCTGCGAACTTAATCGGACATTGCGTCACTTCGCGCATGGACAAGGCGGCGCCGCCGCGCGCGTCGCCGTCGAGTTTTGCCAGAATGATTCCGGTAATTTGCAGCGCGTCATTGAAATGGGTCGCGACGCTGACCGCTTGCTGGCCAGTCGCGGCATCGACCACGAGCAAGATTTCCCGCGGCTGCAAAAAATCTTTCAGCGATTTGAGTTCCGCAATCAACCGCTCGTCAATTTCTTGACGACCAGCGGTGTCGAAGATGTCGATGTTGGCTCCTTGTCGATCTTGCCATTCGAGGGCCGCAGCTGCAGCGCGCTCGACATTTTTCTCATTCGGGTCCGGCGTGTAAACCGGAACATCGATTTGTGCTCCCAGTGTCGTGAGCTGCTCAATCGCGGCAGGTCTTTGCAAATCGCAGGGGATGAGCGCCGGTGCGTGACCTTGTTTCTTAAGTAGTCTCGCGAGTTTTGCCGACGAAGTGGTTTTGCCTGAGCCGTTCAGTCCAACGATCAAAATTCTTCCCGGAGTAGTGAGATTGAGTGGCGCGGCGTCGCCGCCGAGAAGCGCGGTCAATTCGTCGTAAAAAATTTTGATAATCTGCTGACCGGGAGTGACACTGCGCAGCACTGCTTCGCCGAGCGCCTTCTCTTTGATGCGGGCAATGAATTTTTTCGCGACTTGAAAATCGACATCGGCCTCGAGCAACGCTAGTCGGACGTGCCGCAGCGCATTGTCGATGTTCGATTCGCTAATCGTGCCGTGACCGCGCAGGTCCTTGAAAATATCCTGGAGTTTATCGCTGAGCTGCGAAAACATAATTGCGTCAATCCCTCTGGGTAGCGCACGCGTCGCGTGCTAAAGCCAGTCCGGCTCGGACTTTTGGCGTCCGCCGAAACAATCTTGTCTTCAGTCTGGCCCGGTCTTGAAAATATGCGTTGGAAGAGTTCGCGATCGCGAGGACGTGGTCGCCAGCACGCGAGACGCATGCGCTACCCTATTTCTTCGGCGTGGTCGTTAGTGTTGGAGTCGATGTTGCAGCGGTGCCTTCCTCGATCCCGAAGGTCCAGTGCGTCTCAATTTTCTTGCCGCCGGATTTCGCGCTCAGAATTACCGTGCAGGTTTTCTCGCGCAATTTTTGGGTCACTTGATATGAGACGGTTTGTGTTTTTGCATCGAAGCTCGCGGGAACCAGTCCCAATCCACTAACGCGCAATTGCACACTGGCCGGATCCACCGGTCCCATCGCGCTGAGATTGGCCCGGATGAGTGGCAGCGCGGTTCGAACGGTTTCGCCGTCCGCCGGTTGAGTCGCCAGACTCGTGGTGGCAACTTCGGCGACCGCGGCTGCGCCTCCCGTGGACGTGCCGATCATTTTCACCGCATCGGCAAAAACTTTTGGTTTGTTTGCCTCGATCATGTAACGGCCTAACGAATCAAGCGGCGCGTTGTAAGTAAGAGGTTGGCCGTAAACAGTGAAGATAGCCTCGTATCCCGCACTTCTCGCAACTTCCTTGATGTGCTGATTGTAAAATCCGTAGGGCACAGCGAAGCAATCCACCTTAATGCCGAGTCTCTGTTCGAGCAGTTGTTTGCAACCGACGATCTCGTTTTGGAGCCATTGCTCATATTCCGGCGGACTCAGTCTCTTACGGGCAACCTTGTCGTACGGTTTGCGCAAGTCTTGATGCGTGGCCGAGTGCGCCTCGATGTCGATGCCGGCATCTCGCATCTCGGCAAGCTGTTCCCACGTGATCGCCTCGCCTCCGCCGAAATGACCGCCGCGGACGCCTTCGGTGTAAATAAACATGGTAAATGGATAGCCGTATTTTTTCAGAATGGGCCAGGCGACTTCATATTGCGATTTCCATCCATCATCGATGGTGATGACGGCGCAGCGCGGCGGAATATTTTTCTCGCCACGTCTCCAGGCAAGAAAATCTTGCATGCCGATGACGCTGATGCCGCGATTCTTTAACTCTGCCATCTGCTCTTCGAAAGCCGCCGGCGTGATCTCGGTGTCCGGGCGTCTGACGTTGTTGACGAAGCGGTGATAACCAAAAACGATGACCTGCGCGGTTTGATCGACAACCGGCTTGGTCGTCTTGGGCGCGGGCGAGTTGGCGGCCGCGTTTGTGCCTGGGCTGGCTGTGGCAACGGCCCTCGGCGTCGGGTTCTGTGCCTGCGGGCGGGCCGCGAGATTTTCGTGCTTCTTGCAGGTGGACATGCTAAACGCGAGGAGCAATGGGAGAAGAGCAGATCGAGTGAGCATAATTCGGGTAAAGGGCTTTAATTCCGGGCGAACAAAAAACAAGCGCTTTTTGCGGAATCGCGTAGCAAAATACCATGCCAACGCGAGGCTCGGACGAGAACCTTTGACATTTCCGGGCAAAAATTTTTGGAGAAGAGCCGCTTTTAGAGTAATCAGTCGGATGCCGCGACTGATCTGCCGTGCTCTTGCTCTCAGTCTCCTCGTTTCGTTGGCTGCCTGCACGACGGTGCCGACAACGCCGAAGCTAGATACCAGTAAAACTTTTACGACCGTCGTGGTGGACGCCGGGCACGGCGGGAAAGATAACGGGGCCTACCGACGCTACGGAGGCGCGGAGAAAGTCGCCACCCTCGATGTGGCAAAGCGTCTGGATCGCAAACTGCGCGAATCGCAATTAAAGACGGTACTGACGCGATCCTCGGATGTTTTTATTCCGCTGGATGAACGCGTCGCCATCGAAAACTCGCAGAAGAATTGCATCTTTGTCAGCATTCACTTCAACGATTCACGCCGGCGCGGCGTCCACGGCTTCGAGACCTATTATCATTCTCCTTACGCCAGCGAGCTTGCCAATCGGATTCAAGCCAAGTTGATGACGATTCCGAATTCGGCAAATCGCGGTGTGCACACCGCGAATTTTCGCGTCCTGCGCCTGGCAACTTATCCCGCCGTTTTAGTCGAGTGCGGTTTCTTAAGCAATCGCCGTGAAGGTGGCGAAGCGCGCGATTTCGAATATCGCGAGCTGCTCGCGGAAAGAATCGCGGAGGCAATTGTCGAACAACGCTATGGGCGCGGTGTTTATCACGCCCCGGTCGAAGCCACCGTGCAACCCCAGCCGCCGAGCGAAGGTCCCGGAGGTCCGGGTCTGGCGCCGGCCACTCTTCGTCACGACTAAATTCTTCTGTGGTGGCAGCCCCGAACGCTTTCGGGGCTGCGAACTCGAAGGCCCGCCGGCGGCACGCCGGCCTCTACAGTGGATTTAGT
>JBAQJG010000761.1:0-6507 GCA_049300145.1 Chthoniobacterales bacterium
CCGGACGGCGATGTGGGCAACGGCAACACGGCTGAGGGTACGGTGGCGCTCGCTAGGCTGACCAGCGGCAGCTACAACACGGCGATGGGGTTGCAAGCGCTCTTTAACAACACCACCGGCTTCTACAACACGGGGACCGGTGTGAATGCGCTCTATAGTAATACAGGCGGCCTTTACAACACGGCCCAGGGTGGTTTTGCGCTCTTTAGCAACACCACCGGCAACCAAAACACGGTCACCGGTTATGATGCGCTCGCCGGCAACACCACTGGCAGCGGCAATATCGCCTTGGGTGTTTTCGCCGGCAACGGCGTTACGACGGCCAATAACGTCATCTGTCTCGGGACCTCAGGTGCGAACGTGAGCGACAGTTGCTTTATCGGCAACATCCGTGCGGTTACAACGGCAAACGCCGACGCCATACCAGTGGTGATAGACTCCGCCGGCCAGCTCGGCACGATGAGCTCTTCGCGCCGGTTCAAAAGCGAGATCAAACCGATGGACGGCGCCAGCGAATCCATCCTGGCGCTCAAGCCGGTCACTTTTCACTATAAGAGCGATCAGACAAATACTCCGCAATTTGGTTTAATCGCCGAAGAAGTGGCCGAGGTGAACCCCGACCTCGTGGTGCGCGACGCCGAGGGAAAAGTCTATACCGTGCGCTACGAAGCGGTGAATGCGATGTTGCTGAACGAATTCCTCAGAGAACACCGCAAGGTGGAGGAACAAGAAGCGACGATCGCGCAGCTAAAGCAGGACTTCCAGTCCAAGCTCGCGGAGCAGCAGAACCAAATCAAAGCGCTCACTTCCGGCCTGGAAAAGATAAACAACCAGCTTGAGCTAAACAAACCTGCGCCGCAAATGGTCGCTGAGAATCAATAAAGCTGCGATCATGTCGCGGGGCGGTCGCCAAGGAAGCGCCGAGCACTAGGGACGGGCTCTGCCGGCCGCGCCGAAGCCTGTAAGGAAGGCCGGCCCCATTGCAGAAATTGCACGACACAGCAAACAGGTCGTCCCCCCAATTCTTCACCGGCGTGGCTGCATTTTTATCTTGCCAAGCCAGTGGGATTTTCTCCAAACTCGACGGAACTCAGATCTGAATCGGGCAGAAGACGCTTCTCCCGATGCTCTTTCTCCTAGTTTCAGACCTGCAACTCGCAGCGTTAACCGCATCGGGAAAAAAAATCCAAAATATGCAAACAACAAATCCACCCGCCACAATTCTCCTCCTCGCGCTCTGCTGCTTTGCGCTTTCGCCGGCGGCTCGAGCGGCTGCCCCGGCATCGACTATTAACGTGATCTATAGCTTCGCCGGGGACCAAGACGGTGAATACCCCGACACTGATTTGGTTATCGATAGGGCGGGCAATCTTTACGGCACTTCGGTGCTCGGTGGCGATTTCGGCAGTGGCACAGTGTTCCAGCTGACACCTTCAGGCAATGGATGGATCCATACTGTACTCTATAGTTTCACAAGTGGCACAGATGGAGGAGAACCCTACAAAGGCGTCACCTTCGATGCTCAGGGCGATCTCTATGGCACGGCGGTCAGCGGCGGCACGGGCGGTTGTGAGGGTGGATGCGGTGTGGTCTATAAATTGACCCACTCTGGCGGAAGCTGGAGCCAGACCGTCATTCATTACTTCAGCGGTGGCGACGATGGCTCCGGTCCCGGAGCAGGGCTGGCGATTGACCACCAGGGCAATCTTTACGGAACTACTCCAACCGGAGGCGCCAATGGGCTCGGCGTCATATACCAACTGAATCCAGCTGGAAGCGGCAACTGGAACTTCAGGGTGATCCACACGTTCACTGGCGGCACGGATGGAGCGACAGGCTCAGCCGGCCGACTGCTTCTTCATGGCGGGCGTCTTTATGGCGTGGCCACAGCGGGTGGGGCGAATGGAAAGGGCACCGCCTACGAACTGAAACCTTCTCACGCTGGGGAATGGACTCTAAAAACAATCTATGCTTTCCAGGGTCAACCGGACGCGGGATTTCCTTATAGCGCCTTGCTTTTCGCTTCGGGAAAGCTCTACGGAACCACTTACTACGACGGCGCAAATAACCTGGGCTCGGTTTACGAGCTGTCTCGTACTGCCATGGGCAGATGGAACGAAAGAGTCCTTTACAGTTTTCAGGGCGGAACAGACGGACAGAATTCCCTCAGTAACCTTGTTATTGACGCGGCTGGCAATTTGTATGGCACAACCAGTGAGGGCGGCGCGGATTGTAGCTGCGGCACAATCTTCAAGTTAGCTCCAGGCGCCCACGGGACCTGGACCGAGAGTGTGGCCTATCGCTTTCAGGGTGCTCCGGACGCGGCCTTCCCTTACAACGGGATGGTGGCTGATGGAGCAGGTAACTTCTACGGTGCAACGGTCCACGGTGGGGTTTCTGATGACGGCGCGATCTATGAGTTTACGCCGAACAAATAATCTCGCGACGACGTGGCGATGTTGCCTCCCTAAACGCTGTGGCGGCACCCCTTAACGGCATGCAGGGCTGCCGCTAAGGGATTTCAATCTCGCCCGATGTCATATCCATTCCAATTCAATATCGACTATGTCTCCCTCGCGACCGCAGTCTGCAGCGCCGGAGTAATGGAGTGATAAAGTAATGGGCGCGCTGGTATGAATTCATTACTCCAACACTCCATTCCTCCAAGACTCCATTGTTGAATGCCTGCTATCGGGATCACCGGCGGAATCTCCACAGGCAAGACGAGTTTTTGCGAATGTCTGCACGAGGTCCTTCCCGCTGCTGCCAAATTTTTCGACGCCGATCAAGCGGCGCACGAGCTGGTCGAGCTTGATCCGGATGTGCGAAAAGAACTTGTTGCTGAGTTTGGGCGGGAGATTTTTTCGCGCGACGGACGCTTGAAACGTGAACGGCTGCGCGCCGTAGTCTTCAAGAATGCTGCGAAAAGACGCGCGCTCGAACAAATTCTCCATCCGCGAATTCGCCGGCAATGGAGCGCGGAAGCGGCAACGCATCGCAACTCGCCCGATTTTTTTTTCGCCAATATCCCACTTCTTTATGAAACCGGCGGTGAAGCCTTGTGCGACCGGGTGGTGGTGGTGGCTTGCTCGCCTACCATCCAGTTGGCGCGCTTGCTCCTGCGCAAAGGAATCACGCGCGGCGCGGCCAAGGAAATGATCAAATCGCAGATGCGTCTGGAAGAGAAAATCACACGGGCCGATCACGTGGTTTGGAACAACGGCGAGCGATCGGTTCTCGCGGAACAAGCGAGGTCGCTTGTCGAACTTTGGTGTCAGGAAAAATGGGCGAAAGCCGGCGCGTCTTGAAGAATAATCTGAACACCGCCAATTCTGTCCGCGATGCGGCCTTGGCATTTCGTTTCCCTCGCACGCGCAGGAAATAGACGCACACTGTGCGTCTTATTTTACGCCATTTATTCGCCTACTTCTCGTTAGACCATCGTTTTCCCGGGGCGTTTGATTCGTTCCCTCAAAATCCCCCCCAATACGGTACAGGCCATGAGAGTTCCGCTTGCTAGGGCGTCGAACCAAAACGGAGCTGTGCTTTTCTTGAAAAAGAACAAAACATATATCGTGTCACCAGTTAGTGGAACCAAGACCAAAGCGGCGTTCAAGATCCCTCGCCCAGCTCCAATGAACCCGGCAATACAGCCGCCCGCGAGCCCGGAGATAATCGCAACCATCATTCCGCCGGCTAAATCGATCGGTGAGCCTCCATAGAGCGGGCGCCCGCCCAGAACACCGTTAAATCCCAAAGAGGTTAGGAGGACGATTACGGCATACCCGATCATCATCGCGGCAAGACCGCGGACAATGAGCTTCCATCGCATAAAGCCAATTTTGGCACGGGTGCCATTTTACGTATAGGACACACGGTGCCTCAGATTGGTATTCGCGTCGCCGGATGTTATGCTGTAATAGAGGGAATGAGTACTCCAAAGGGAGTGCATAGTTTCGGCAACGAGCTTCGCTGGTGTCAGCTCGACGGGATTCGCATTTCCGAAACGCTCATGCCAAGCGGGCTTCAACTCGGTGAGCACTCCCACGAAGCGGGTCAGATTTGTTTCGTCTTGGAGGGAGAATATCGAGAGTGCGCGAGCGACGGCGACCATCGATTTTACCCAGGAGCATTACAGTTCCGTGCGCCAGGTGAGCCGCATTCTAACATTTTCTCTTCCGAATTGGATGTTCTGACATTGTTGATCTCGATTGATTCGGATCGATGGGTCCACATTGGTGCGCGGCGTCCCGTAACCACGGGCGCGATTCTTAAGGATTGCGCCGACGAGATCCGTCGTGAGCTCGGACGATTGGATGACGCGGGGCGTGCAGCGCTCGAAGGATGGGCGATGCTTTCACTCTCGGCTCTTGCACGGCAATGCGATAACATCGACTGGCGCGAGCCGCCCTGGCTTCGCGAGGCCGTGGCGATGATCAATCAGGGTGCGACGGACCCGATTTCGCTCACCACCGTGGCCACAGCCATTGGGGTGCATCGCGCGACACTCGCGGCAGCGTTCCGGCGGTTTAAAAACACCTCGGTTGGTAAGTACGTTCGTGAGCAGCGTGTACGGCACGTTATGCGCGAGCTCGTGAGTAGCAAAATGCCACTTTGTGAGATCGCAACGAAGTGTGGATTCCATGACCAGGCGCACATGGGGCTTGTGTTTCGAAAGGCGGTAGGCACGTCGCCAGGGGTCTATCGATCTGCGCATTGACGAAGTATTCTGCTATGTCAACCTAACCAGCCGCTCCAGCTAACTCAGCACTTTGTTGCGATCATAGGACACATGCGCACCTTAATTTTCGAAGTGCTAGGTAGCTGAGTTCCACTCTCGTTAGGCCCCACGTATTTTTGGAACAAAGCATGACTAGCGCCGCCTCGAATTTGCGAGAGCACGTCCCTGCGCTCCCGCTCGAAGCGCGAGCCCCGCCGCCTGACGATCCCGTCGCCGCGCGCCTGCGCGGATTCGGGCCGGTTGTGCTTCTCGCGATTCTCGTCATCGTTTTGACCTCTGTCATCAAGCCTCTCAGCGCTCTTCTGGTGCTGGTGTGGGCCTGGCGGTCGCATACGCCATGGCGTGAGATCGGCTACGTGCGACCCAAGAGCTGGCTTGGCAGTCTGGCCGCCGGCATCGTTTTCGGCTGCGCGTTTAAACTCCTGATGAAGGCGATCGTGATGCCGCTGCTCGGCGCCCCTGCAATCAATCCCGCCTACCATTACCTGGCAGGAAACCGGGCTGCACTCCCGGGGATGGTGTTCACGATGATTGTGGGCGCGGGGTTCGGAGAAGAGACCATTTTCCGAGGGTACCTGTTTGAACGCCTCGGCAAGCTTTTTGGGACCGGGGCGGGCGCAAAAGTGTCCATCGTCCTGCTCACCTCCGTGTTGTTTGCACAGGGCCATTACTCCAACATGGGGCTCGCTGGCGTCGAACAAGCGATGATCACGGGTCTCGTCTTCGGGACGATCTTCGCAGTCACGCGCCAGATCTGGATCGTGATGTGCGCATGCTGCTTTTGATCTAACGGCGATCGCGATAATCTATTGGAATATCGAATCCGATGTGGCTCACCTTGTGTTCAAATAGCCAAGGGTGGCCCAACAATTCGCTTTGTGCGTATTTCCACACATGGGCGTATATGCCTAAACCCCCATGAAAGTGTCAAGTGTGGCGGGCGAGTGCGGCAGGTTCTTTTGTTAGATCCTAAGATTTGCTTGATGGCGGTTGCGGCTGAGAGATTTTTGGCGCGAAGGCGCTTGAAACGTGAACGGGTTCGCGCGACGGTCTTCTAGAATGCGCGCTAAAAAAAGCGCGCTCAAAATAATTCTCCATCTGCGGATTTTCCGGCAATGGATGGCGCAACTTTCCAAGTTGCGATTTTGACAAGGGCAAGTTAGAAGCTTGCTCCACATAACCGATTTTTTCCTCGTTGAGGTTCCTTCTCTTTACGAATCACTTCTGAAATGGACGAAGGTCTGATAACTCCAAAGCCGTCGGAAGTAGAGACAGGCGTGTCGGCTGCAAACTCTGTAGCCGCGGACGCTGTCCGCAAAGGCGATTCCGGCTCGAAACCGGCGTCAGCGATGCCGGCGACAGCAGCGCTGCCCGCGCTCAATTTGAACGAGCTGCAAAATCTTCCGTCGGAGGAGCTCGAATCTCTGGCGTGCGATTTCGATTTGCGGCTGCATCCCACGCGCTCGATTCACCAACACATTGTCGATATCATTCGCGCGGGGCTGAATCGCGGGTCGCGCGTGACCGCGGAGGGCTTTCTCGATCAGGTGGGCGATGCCTTCGCTTTACTTCGCTATCCGCAACTGAATTTTCTGCCGGTGCCAGAGGATGTTTGTGTGTCGCGCGCAATTATTGAGCAGTTTCATCTGCGTCCCGGCCAGTGGCTGGCGGGGACGCTCCGTCTGCCGCGCGACCGGGAGAGATCGCTCGCGCTCGATGAGGTGATGACGATCGAAGGAGAACCGGCGGAGCGATGGACCGAGCCG
>JBAQJG010000762.1:0-5238 GCA_049300145.1 Chthoniobacterales bacterium
ATGCGCCACCGCCATGATATTGACGTTCTTGAATTCGGGGCCAGCCTCGCGCCAATAGCAATGAGTCAGAATGTGATGCCGACCAACTTCGCCGCCCGCTTCGATTTCGCGGCCCAGCGGCGCCGCCCAATGGAAGAGCGCGTTGAATCGCGTAACGCGCACCCCGCCAGCGGAAGGCTTGACGTGTTCAAGAAAGGTTGAGAAACGACCGATGATTTTGCGCGCGTTCAATTCCTCGGCTACGCGATAGAATTCATCGAGCGAAACACTCGCTTCGTTCGCACGCGCCGCCCACGGAGTCGGCTGAATTTCTTCTGCGGTAAATTCACGCTTGAGCGCGAGCAACACTTTCCATTCGCGCTCGTCAAGATCGACAATCTGCACCGGAATCATCTTCGCTGGCTGACTCGCTTTGCTGCCCGGTTCAATCGTTTTCCGGCGAACATGACCGACGCCGAGTGTGAAGATTCCCTTCGCCGGCATGAGCCGGAAATGTTCCGCGCCAACTTTTTGTGCGAGCAATTCCGCGTGCTCTTGCAATGAAAAGCCGTGCGGCACTTTCAACGTCGTCCAAAGTTTGTACTCCGATCCGGCGGTGACGGTGTCGGTCGAGCGCAAGACGACGTGGCCGGAAAATGGATCGCGTTGGAACATCCAGTCGAATGCGTTGTCGATTTTGTCCGCGGGAACTTTCCAGGCTACTAGCGCGCCGTCGGCCAGATTGGTCGCCAGTAGAGTTTGCCGAACGCGACGGATCGTGCCTGCACGCAGCATCGCCGCGATGCGCGTCATCACGACATCGACATCGAAGCCCGAGCGTAGCGCAATCTCCTTAAACGGCTCGCACACGAACCCCTCAATCTTGTCCTCGGAAATGGCGAGAATCTTCGCGTTGATCGGATCGTCATGTTCTACCGGCAGCATGCGAATTAATCCGCCGGGCACAGAAATTTGTCCAACGTTGCCGCGCGGTGCGGCCCGGCCAAGATTAGGCCGCGTTCCGAGTTAACTCGCACAGGAAAAGGATGGCCACAAAGTGACAGGCTGTGCCGGCAAGGACGAACAAATGCCAGACGAAATGACGGTAACGAAGGTGGTCGTTCGCAAAAAATAATACGCCGGTCGTATAAGCGATGCCTCCGGCCACGAGCCAGATCAATGCCGGAAATGGGATCGCGAACGCAAGCGGGTGATTCGTGATCGGAACCAACCAACCCATTCCGAGATAAAGAGACATCGCCAGTTTCGGATGACGCGATGGACCGCGCGTCGCCTTCATGACAACGCCAAAAATCGCGCACGCCCAAATGATTCCTAGAATCGTCGCGCCACCAACGCCGCGAAGCGGACCCAGCGCGAACGGTGTGTATGTTCCGGCAATCAGCAGGAAAATGGCGGAATGATCGAGCACACGCAAAATGGATTTCGCGCGAGTCTGCGGCCACGCGTGGTAAAGCGCCGATCCGAGATACAGCAACAACATTGTCGAAGTAAAAACGATCGTGCCGATAAGAAATCTGGTACTGCCGTGCCGAAGCGCCGCCAAGAGCAGGATCGGCGTCCCGACTAGCGCGGTGATGAAGCCAATCCCGTGACTGATGCTATTCGCCAGTTCTTCGCCTGCGGATTGCGTCCGCTTTGGCAGAGCGCGCATCTCATCCACCCCCTTCATTGAGATCGCCACAGAAGCCGAGTTGAGCGATTTTGGAAAGGAAAATGATGATTTTGCCGAAAGATAGGTGCTGATCGTTCAGCTGAAATTCAAGACGACCACCGAAAACCAAATGGGTACGATCAAAGCGATCTTTTTCGATGCCGCCGGTACGCTCTTTCATCTTCCGCTGGGGGTGGGCTATCACTATGCGCTCGTTGGTGAAAGAATCGGATTGAAATTAGACGCCGCGCAACTCGATCGCGCATTTGTCAAGGCTTGGAACTCAATGCCGAAACGTGCGCCAATCGGTGGCCCCCGCGAAAATGACGACAAAGATTGGTGGCACGACCTCGTCGATCTGGTGCTGGGTGAAGTCGCACCGTTATTGAGCGAACTCGATTGCGATAATTTTTTCGAGATCGCCTACGGGCACTTTGCCGAGGCGGGCGTGTGGGAGCTTTATCCGGAAGTTGTCGATGTTCTGGAGAAATTGCAGCCGCGCTTTCAATTGGCAGTTATCTCCAATTTTGATGGACGATTGCGTTTCATTCTCGAGCAACTCGGTATCTCGAAATTCTTTTCCCAAGTCTTTCTTTCCAGTGAAATTGGCGCAGACAAACCCGATCCGGAAATTTTCCGGCGTGCCCTGGGAGTTGTCGATCTTCCGTCCGACCAGGCCCTGCACGTCGGCGACGATCCCGAGCGTGACTGGAAAGCGGCAAGCGCCGCGGGATTGTCTATCTTCTATTTGGATCGAGCGAAGAATTCGCTGCGCGATTTGTTGGCTTTTCTGTCGGACGAATGAATGCGACGCAAATCAAGTGGGTCGGCCGGGACTCGAACCCGGAACCAACGCCTTAAAAGGGCGCTGCTCTACCGATTGAGCTACCGACCCGACGAGAGAAAGTTTGTACTCCACCGGAAACGTTGCTGCAAGGATTGGAGAATGAAGATTTCCGAGGCCATTTTTGATTTCAAAGCTCGTCGCGCATGTGTAAATCAAATCGTTTGATGAATCGAAAGGCCGAAATCGATTGAAGTGAACGTCGATCCCCCGTTTGTTTACGCGATTCAGCACGTACCGAGCGGCGCATGCTTGTTCCTCGGTCGCGTTACCGATCTGCGCTGAAATATGGACCTCTCCACAATAGCGAATCTCATCAACGCGTTCGCGGTCACGGCGGGCGTCATTTTCGCCGCGACGCAGATTCGCGATTATCGCCGGCAGCGCCGGCGCGAATCGATGTTGAGTCTCGTGCGGTCGTTTCAAAGTCCCACTTTTGCGCAGGCACTCCGGCGGGTCGTCGAACTGCCAAGCGACACGAGCGGGAAACAGATTCAGGAAATCCTCGGTCCGAGTGGCGAAGATATCATCGCGCACCTGACGGGCACGTGGGAAAGCATCGGCGTGCTCGTTTTCCACAACGAACTGACGCTCGACGTAGTGGACGACTTTTTCAGCGGCCCGATCGTTCTTTCCTGGAAAAAGCTGCGACCTTACGTCGAGCACCTGCGTCAGCACTACGCCCGCGACACTTGGTCGGAGTGGTTTCAGTGGCTGGCCGAACGAATGATGGAGCGCGAATCAAAACTTCCAGTGGTGCCGGCGTACATCGCGCATCGAGTGGAGACGAAGTCTTTCAAACGCTGGCTGGCCAAACGTGGCTAGACTTGCCGTCACAATTTGCGGCGCGGAGGCCATGTATAGGAAATGATCTCTCACAAACATAAGTGCATTTTTGTCGAGGTACCCAAAACTGGCTCGACCAGCGTGAGAGCTATTCTCGGTAAGGCCTGGAAACCGCATCTCAATTTGTGGGAAATCAAAAACCTGATGGAGAGTTATTGGACACACTTTGGCGGAAGAAAGAATCGGATTCTTGAGTGCTTGTATCTCACGCTTTCCAAAGAGCGAAGGATGGAGATCGGCCGAAGGCAATTCGAGAGCTACTTCAAATTCGGGTTTGTTCGTAATCCCTGGGACCGTGTTGTTTCTCTGTATGAGCGCGCCGAAGCTTTGCAGCTAAAAGAGAAAATGACTTTCGACGAATTCGTGAATTGGATCCAGTACAGCAGCAGCACTTGCGTTCACTCTTCGCCGCACCGGTACCAGCTCGACTGGTTTGTCGATCCCAATGGGCGGATACTCGCCGATTTCATTGGGAGATTTGAACGGCTGGACGAAGATTGGGCTTTTATAGCTCAAAAGCTGGGTGTGGCCGCAACTTTGCCGCACCGGAGAGTTAACCCCCGGGCCCGGCACTACCGCGAGTATTACACAGCTCGAACCCGGGAGATAATCACCGCCAAGTTCAAAGTGGATATCGACCACTTTGGCTATGACTTCGCCAGCTAAAATGAAAGCGATTGTTCTAACATGCGATCGCTATCGAGCCATTACCGAGCACATGATTCTTCAATACCAACGGCTGTGGCCAGATCATCCGTTTGTGTTCCGAATCCCCTATCAACGCATTGGCGGCACAGACACCGAAAGAACGAATTACCGCAAAACGCCGGAAGCTATCAAGGAAACTGTTTTACATTTGCTCACAGATGTAGATGACGAGGAATGGATTTACTGGTGTGTGGACGATAAATATCCTATCCGCCTCGTCACCGAGAAGATTGCGGATCTAATCAGACATACTGTTAGCTCGCTCGAGATGAGCGGCCTTCTCTTCTGTAGGTGCAGGGTCACCCTGGATAGCCCCAAGCTTGCCCTTTATCCGAAAGAGATAGTCAATCCTTCCGGGGATATTCTTTTTGAGCGCAAGGCCTGGTACCAGATTTGGCTCCATCAACTCCTGAAAGCCAAAGTCCTACGCTATCTCTTTACCCATCTTCCTGATCGCATCCCATCAGCAAAGGAAATGGATCAATTAAAAAACGATATCGTCAAACCACCGGACCTTCGGCTCTTTGTGACCAAGGAGAACTTTGCCGTTTTTGGTGAAAGCACATCGCGCGGCCTTATTACCCAAAATTGCTATGAAAGCATGGTAGCAAGTAAGATTGAGTTTCCAGACTGGTTTCGCCACCCAAACGGCCAACACGTGACGATGGGTAAGTTGTGAGATAATCGGACAGATTGGACTGCGCTTCCAGTTTTCCCGGCATCGGACGATGATCATCTCACACAAGTACAAATTCATCTTTATCAAGACAGCAAAAACAGCAGGCACAAGCATCGAGGTTTTCTTGTCAAAGCAGTGCGGCCCAACGGACGTTATAACGCCGATAGCTCCTCCGGTCGAGGGGCATCAGCCGCGCAACTACCAGGGATTCATCAATCCGATTTCCGAAATTATTGAGACACCGGGAAAATCCTTATCGGCGTTGCGCCGTGCATTTACCAGCCGCGAAAAATTCTACAACCATATCCCAGCCTCGCTCGTTCAAAAACGCGTCCCTGCCGACGTCTGGAACGGCTACTTCAAGTTCTGCGTAGAAAGAAATCCGTGGGACAAGGTCTTGTCTCATTATCACATGCGTGCCGCCCGGCAAGGCGGATCGCTTTCTCTCGATGAGTATCTCGCCACTGGCAGGTTTCCTCTTAACTATTTTCGTTATATCGACACCGT
>JBAQJG010000763.1:0-1787 GCA_049300145.1 Chthoniobacterales bacterium
TAAGTGACTCGAATTCCCAACTCGGGGACAATAACCGCGGTGTGGGCGTCGGCAAAATGTAAAACGTCAAGAAGTGTGTTTACCGACTTCAAGGTCATCCGATATCCCTGTAACGGAGCTGATGCGACGAGCGAGCGACTCTTTTGCGCGTTTCAAAAGGCAAGCTATGGCCGGTAACCCTGAGAAGCCAGGGATTTCTTCAACTCCCGAAGCAGAAACTGAACGTGCTCTTCCGTGGCTAGCGGACCCATGATCCCGATGCGAAACACTTTGCCGGCGAGCGGTCCAAAACCACCTAGAATCTCAATGCCTTCTTCCTCGAGCAGCCTGCTTCTTACTTTTACTTCGTCGACCCCCTGCGGCACGCTTACTGTGTTGAGAGTCCAAATACGCTGTCCTTCCGGGACGTGCATGCGCAATCCCATAGCCTCGACACCTTTGACGAAAGCCGCATGACAGCGACGGTGGCGTTCCCAGCGATTTTCGATCCCTTCTTCCGCAATCACCACCAACGCTTCGCGCAGAGCATAGAACATCGAAATCGGAGCCGTGTGATGGTAACGATGTGACACGGTGGAATAGTCGTAGATCAACTTGAGGTCGAGGTACCAACTACGCGGAGACGATGTGCGGGAGCCAAGCCAGTTCATGGCGCGCGGCGAGAGAAACATGGGAGACAATCCAGGGGGACAGCTCAGGCCTTTTTGTGAGCAACTATAGGCAACATCGATGCCGGTCTTCGCAGCATTTACTTGAATTCCCCCCAGCGAGGTTACGCAGTCGGCAATGACGATAGCGCCGGCGTCGTGGGCGGCGGAACAAATCGCCCGTCCCGATTGCAACGCTCCAGTTGAAGTCTCAGCGTGAACGTATGCGACGACCTGTGGCTGCTCGCGACGAATAAAATCAGCTGCTTCCTGGTCCGTGAAGGTTTCGCCCCAGGGCTTCTCCAAGCGAACGACGTTTGCGCCCTGACGCTTGCCCATCTCGGTTATGCGATCGCAAAAGTAGCCATTGGCAAAAACCGCAAACTTCGTCCCAGGTTCGGCGAAGTTGGCAACCGATGCTTCCATGCCGGCACTGCCGGTGCCGGAGATGACCATCGTGACGCCATCGTCCGCACCGAAAACGGGCTTGAGCAACTGTTGGATGTCCTCCATCACCTCGAAGAAGTAGGGATCGAGGTGGCCGACAATCGGCTTTGACAATGCTTCATAGACCCGAGGGTGCACCATGCTCGGGCCGGGCCCAAACAAGTAGCGGCGCGGCGGCGCAAGGGGAGAATACTTAGTCGTCGGCCTGGTCTCCTTTTGCGCGCTGATGACAGTCATTGTGGTAGCTCCAAGCTGGGGATTGTCGGGTGAAAAGACCACTCAGTCAAACTAATTGTCGTTATCAACCCGGTAGAAAAATACTATCACTTGGATGGCTGCAGGTTTGTTGCGCGACGAACCAAGATTACTTGACGCGAGTCTCTTGGTAATGCCACGCCCTCCACTGCCCGCCACGCCTTATCCAGACCTCGCTAATCAGCACCCTCTTGAAGCGATTCACTGCTTTGGGAGGAAATTCCATTGTGACTTCGTAGGTAACGAAGACCGTGTCGGGCGCCACCGGAAAAACTTTGAAAAATGCTAGCGAGTAGTTGTGGACGTTTGACGCGGCGATCTCGTCTACCGCATGGATCTTGTTTCGCGCGCCATCACCATCGTCCTCGACGGCGACGAAATCATCCGCCAGCAAATCGCCGTATGCCTTCTTGTCTTTCTTTTTGAAAGCCTCCCACT
>JBAQJG010000764.1:0-2092 GCA_049300145.1 Chthoniobacterales bacterium
AAGTAGCCCAGCAATTTATTGCTGGGGTTAGTCAGAAACACGGATCCGTCCCGGCAGGGACGGTCGAAAGATAGGATGTCGGCCCATTCTTTGGATGGCAACGAAACTCAACCCTCCCTACGGGACGGACGCGTTAAGAAGCCCTAACCCATCCGCCTAGGCGGATGGGCTACTTTCATCGCATCCCTTCCTCCTGCGCCCTCCGGGCGACGGCGGACAGGCCGGGATCAGCCGAGTTTCCGTCGCAGCCCTTATGTTGAGGCGCATGGGCGGTCGCTGGCGACCTCTACTGAATTCAGACCAGAACGGCGATCCAGACGCCGGTTGACCGCTGAGGTTACTATGCCTTGGTCCCGCCGCCGACGTGTTCGTACTCCTCGTGAATATCGCGCCGCGAGTATTCGGTCATGAATAGGGTTGCGATAAATGAGATAACTGCGCAGAGGCCGATGTACCAGGAGATTGCCGCCCCGGTCTGGAATGTTGCGAAAAGCCAGGTTGCGATGAGCGGAGCAGGACCACCTGCGATGATCGACGCGAGCTGATAGCCGATCGAAGCACCGCTGTAGCGCATCCGCGGAGTGAACTGCTCAGCGATCAAAGCCGCTTGAGGTCCGTACAGCATCGAATGCGGGATCGCGCCAAGGACGATGCCGAGTACTATCAGGGTCGGATTCTTCGTATTCATCAGCGCGATAAAAAGGAAACCGACTATGAAGACCACAACGGTGCCAATCAGGTAGGTTCGTTTGCGTCCAATCCGATCCGAGATAAACCCGGAAAGCGGGATAGTGAAAAACTCAACCACCGCGAATATCATCACGGCATTGAGCAGGAGGTCCCGGCCTATCTTCAGCTGCGTACCATAAGTGAAAACGAACGCCGTAAAGAGATAAAAGGGCGCCTGCTCCGCGAGCCGCACCAACGGTGATAGAAAAATAGGCTTAGGTTGACGCAGAACAACTTCCAGGGCTGGAGCCTTCTCAATTTTGTTCTGCTCAAGCAATCGAGCGAATGTCGGTGTCTCCAAAATTCCCAGCCTGATCCATAGCCCAACGATCACCAGCAGCGCGCTCAACAAGAAGGGGACTCGCCAACCCCAGCTTAAAAACTGGTCTTGCGGTAAAAAGGCGCTAAAACCGAGTACAGCGAGATTCGCCAGGAACAATCCAACCGGCACGCCGAACTGAGGCCAGGAGGCGACGAACCCGCGGTTTCCGAAACTCTTGGTCCATTCCATCGCCAAAAGCACTGATCCTCCCCACTCGCCTCCGACGCCAACGCCCTGCAAAAATCGGAGCACGGTCAAGATGACCGCTCCCCAAATACCGACCATGTTATAGCCGGGCACAAAGGCGACAAGCAGCGTCGCGATTCCCATAAGCAGCAGCGTCGAGATCAATGCTGCTTTCCGGCCGGCGCGGTCGCCGAAATGACCAAAAATAACGGCGCCAACCGGTCGAGCGAGAAAGCCCACGAAGTACACCAGAAACGCTTGCAGGGTGCCGACCAACGGATCGGAATTCGGAAAAAACAATTTTGCAAACACCAGCGGAGTGACCGTGCTGTAAAGGAAGAAGTCGTACCACTCAATCGCAGTGCCGATCGTACTGGCAACGACGGCTTTCACTAACATACCGCGGTGTTTCTCCGCTTCGAGGGAGCCTATCGCTGATGAACTCATAGTTGATAACCTCGTTTTTCGACGGACAAAAACCTAGCTTTGGCGACCATCTGAGTTGGAGTGCACCATGAGAGGAGAAGCGAAAGGGATGTCTTCTCGTCCCGATCTCGGGGAAGAGGAATATGCATAAGTTGGGGGAATCGATGAGATTAGAATTCTTGCCGCAAACAGCCGCTTCAGGCAATCATGTTTTGTCGGAGTCCGCTTTTGCATTGGACAGTCCGGTTTTGCATCCGAGACGTTCGCTGCGATCACCCGGCTCGTCGTAGAGACACGATGGACACCTTGAAATTGGATGTTCGCGCGAAACGGGCTGCTCACGCGGGCTGTTCTCACTAATTTGAAACGCCGATCGTTGTTCAACTGCCTCCTGACAGCTCGCTCGCGATCAATAACGAAGGCAACGGC
>JBAQJG010000765.1:0-1925 GCA_049300145.1 Chthoniobacterales bacterium
GCATCGAGACGGTGCCGGCTTTGCCGGTGGCGCGCCAAGCCCTCAACCTGGGCTCGAACCGGTTGCGTAACGGCGAGTTCCAGCGACCACCCCGCGGCGCATCCCAGGTCAAGCGTATCGGCCACGGTGTGCTGATGACGACCGACCTGCACCGGATGGTCGCCTGGTACCGCGACACACTCGGCCTGCTGGTGTCGGATGAGATCTATGCAGGGCGCCCGGACAATTTGGTCGGCTCGTTCGTTCGCGTGGACCGCGGCGACACCTATGTCGACCACCATGTCTTTTTCTGCGTTCAAGGCAACAAGAACGGGCTCAACCACCTGTCCTTCGAGGTCCAGGACATCGACGACGTGATGATCGGTCACAACCACCTGAAGGCGAAGGGCTACGCTCATGTCTGGGGCATCGGTCGCCACCAGCTCGGGAGCCACATCTTCGACTACTGGGCAGGACCCCTGGGGCCGCGTGCACGAGCACTGGACCGATACCGACACGCTCAACGCAGATTCTGCGCCTGGGCTCTTCGGAACCGACGACCTCAATGGACCCTGGGGCGATCCCATCCCGCCGTCCTTTCTCGAGCATGCCTCGATCTGACGGCCACCAAAAGATCCCCTATGCGATACGAGCACGGGCGTGAGCGTTTGGCGGGCGCCGACCTGCCGGGATGAAAGAGATGATCACCAAGACGAGTGTTGTCGGCGCGATCGCTTATGCCATTTGGGGATTGCTGCACGTTCAGGCTGCCTACGCAGTCTATCGGGTAGGTGTCGCCCTGGAGCCCGGGATGGTTCAGGGCCGCGTTTTCCAGGATTCTTGGAACCTGCTGTTTTTCGGAGGAGCGGCGATCGCGCTGGCCCTGACCTTGAATCTCCGGAACAGCGCGTGGGGCTATTGGATCAATCTCGGCATTATCAGCGTAGCTGATACGGGCTTCATTTTATTTGTGCTGCTGCCGGGTTATGCGCCGATCTGGCCGGGCATTCTCGGCCCGTTCTTCTGGGTCGCCGGCTGGGCATTCACGACGCATGCCTATATGCGCCCCGCCGCTGCCGCCCCGCAGGTCTCGCGCATATGACCCTGTTCAATACGATCCCGCGCGCCACCGGCTATCGCCAGTTACGGTTATGTCCTGAAGTCAACTAAAGACCGGAGGGCGCCCGTACCCCGATTTGCTACACCAGAACCAGGCGGGAGAACCGTGCGGTCGAGCGGACCATCATCTCGGCCGCGATCCAGCCATCGCCTAACCGGCGACGGCGAAGCGAAACGGCACCAGGCGCTCCAGATCGCTGTCCCACAATGTGTAGCCCAAGGCCTGCAGCCCTGTACGCAGCGTAAGCGTTGACGCCGATCGAAACCTGGCATCGGCGTTGTGGCATTCCTCGAGCCGATAATTCGGGATCCGAGGGTTCACATGGTGCACGTGGTGAAAGCCGATATTGCCGGTAAACCACTGGAGTAGGCGCGGCAGGCGAAGGTGGGAAGTGCCTCCGAGCGAGGCTTCGGCAAAACTCCAGCTTGCGTCCGGCATCCACTGCGCATGCTCAAAGCGGTGCTGGATCGAGAACAGCCAGACGCCGACGATTGAAGCGATTACCATGATCGGTAGCTGGACGGCGGCGACACGGGCGTAGCCGAGAGAGATGCCCAAGCCGCCGACAAAAGCGGCCAAGGCAAGGTTGGTCAGGTGAATCCCACGTCGCTCTCGGCGCCATCCCTTAGCCGCATCGAACGCCACCCGATGGAGGATGACAAACACCAGGGGAGGCAGCAACAGGTTGGCGACGATCGGATGATTGGTGAGTCGGACCAGGCATCTACGCCAGCGTCCGAGAGCCCGGTATTCCGCGACCGTCATGCAGGACGAGTAGATATCCAGCCCACTTGCCGCCCGCCGATCGAGATTGTTCCAGGAACCG
>JBAQJG010000766.1:0-8446 GCA_049300145.1 Chthoniobacterales bacterium
GGATTATTTTTCAACACTGAAGGTGCCGCTTTTGCGGGGTCGCGCGTTTAACGAGCGCGACACCAAAGATTCGCCGCGTGTGATCATCATCGATCAGGCCATGGCCGAACAATATTTTCCCGGCGAAAATCCAATCGGCAAACGTCTTGGCGTTGATCCCGGCAACGACAACGAAAACTACGTGATGTCAGAAATTGTCGGTGTCGTCGGGCGAATGCGATTTCACGCGATCGATGAAATGGCGCCGTTGCCGGTGATTTACTGTTCGTTAGGCCAGGCTCAGCGAACCAGTCTCACCCTCTTCGTAAGATCGACGATGGCGTCTGCGGCGCTCGAGCGCGCGGTTCGTGATGCCGTCAGTGCGGTTGATCCTTCACTGCCGGTCTTCGATGCGCGGCCGATGACCAATCGCGTTCAGGAGACCTGGGGCGCGCAACGTCTGTTGACCTTTTTGTTTTCTGTCTTTGCCGGCCTCGCGCTTCTGCTCGCGACCATCGGCCTTTACGGACTTCTCGCTTATACAACGCTCAAGCGTGTCCGCGAAATCGGTATCCGTCTAGCCCTTGGCGCCCAACCAGCCCAGATTCGTGCGCTCGTGCTTTCCCACGGAATGCAATTGCTTTTGATTGGTTCGGCGATTGGTCTGCTCAGCGCGTTCGCCCTGTCGCGCGCATTGCAGAGCGTGCTTTTCGAAGTCAAGGGGATCGATCCGAAAATTTATCTCGGAGTCGGTCTGCTACTTTTTGGAGCGACCCTCCTTGCTTCGTGGATTCCGGCGCGCCGCGCTTCACGCGTCGATCCGATCATCGCCTTACGCCAGGAATAATTTCCCATGCAAAATCTCCGATACGCTCTTCGTGTTCTTGGCAAGCAGCCGCTCTTTACCGCCATCGTCGTTTTGACTTTTGCTCTCGGAATTGGCGCCAACACTGCCGTCTTTAGTGTGCTCAACGCGGTGCTGCTACGGCCGCTTCCGTTCCACGATCCGAAAAATCTGGTCGCTCTCGGTGAATACGATACTCGTGAGAAAGCTGATCCCGGAACGGAGATCAATTCAATATCGTATCTCGATTACGTCGATTGGCGTAATCAAAACAAGGTTTTCGAACGTGTTTCCGTTTACACGAATCAGAGTGTGAGCACGCTCACCGACGGAAATGAGGCGACCCATGTTCAAGGCGAAGCAGTCTCGGCCGATTTATTTTCGCTGCTTGGCATTCAGCCGGTCCTCGGCCGCACCTTCTTGCCTAACGAAGACGAACCGGGAAATCGCGTTGTCATTTTGAGCCACGAACTGTGGCAGCGAAGATTTGGCGGCGATCGCGCCATAATCGGTAAATCTGTCACGCTCGACGGGCAACAGTTTCAGGTAATCGGCGTGATGCCGCGGCGATTTACTTTTCCGATCAGCTCGATGCCGCCGGAACTTTGGACTTCGATGTCGCTTTTACGTGCAACGAGCGACGGCTCGACACCGATGACGGAGCAGCGCGACAACGACTTCTTTCGGTGCGTCGCGCGGTTAAAACCGGGCGTTTCGATTCAACAGGCGCAAGCGAACATCGACACCATTGTCGCGGACTGGCGTCGGCAGTATCCCGATTCGAAATCAAACACTGGCGGGAAAGTTTTGCCGGAAATCAGCGCGATGGTTGGCAACACGCGTTCGGCGCTGCTCATGTTGTGCGCGATGGCCGGCTGCGTCTTGCTTGTTGCCTGCGTTAACGTCGCGAACCTGCTGCTGGCCCGCTCGCTCTCGCGCAACAGAGAAATCAGCATCCGCGCTGCACTTGGCGCCCGACGCTGGCATATTATTAAGCAACTGCTCGTCGAAAGTACTTTGCTGGGAGCTTTCGGAGGTTTCGCCGGACTGCTCCTTGCGATTTGGGGAATCGATTCGCTGAAAGCTTTTCTACCGAGCGTTCCGCGCATCGATGAAATTTCTCCGGACGCTGGTGTTCTCGCGCTCACCGCATTCGTTAGTCTGGGCGTCGGAATCTTTGCCGGTTTGCTCCCGGCGTGGCGGGCATCGCATCCAAATCTCGCGGGATCTTTAAACGAAAATTCGCGCGGCTCGACCGAAGGCGCGCGGGGACATCGGACTCGCTCCGCGCTGGTCGTTGTTGAAATCGTGCTCGCGCTTGTGCTCCTCGCGAGTGCGGGATTGCTGGTGGAAAGTTTCCTTCGGCTGCAAAAGGTTCCAGCCGGTTTCGATCCGACGAATGTCACGACCGCGCGAGTCGCACTCCCGGACACAAATTATGGCAAGCCGCAGCAAGCAGGTGATTTTTACAAAAAGCTGCTTGATCGGCTCGCCGCATTTCCCGGCGTGCAATCGGTTGCAGCGGCCTGGTGGATTCCGCTGAGCGGTAGCGAAATCGGTTTCAACTTCGACGTCGAAGAGCATCCAATGGCGGCAGGGCAGCAACCGATCGCAGAGGTCAACGTAGTCACGCCCGATTATTTCCGGACGATGCGCGTTCCGATTCGGCGCGGTCGCGCCTTCACCGATCGTGACGATCGAAATGCGACGCCGGTCGCGATTGTATCCGAAAATTTCGCCAAACAATATTTTCCGGGCGAAGACCCGATCGGCAAACGCATCACTCCGAATGGGTCGGTCGATCCGGGTAAGCCACCGGTCCGCGAAATCGTTGGCGTGGTCGCGGACATGCATTTGATCAGTTTGCGCCTTGCGCCGAAACCGCAGATTTACATTCCTCATCAACAATTCGCCATTCAATCGGTGTCGATCTTCGTCCGCAGCCAGATGAGCGAATCGGCGCTAATGAGCTCTCTTCGTCGCGCCGTTAATGAAATAGACAAAGACGTTCCGGTTTATCGGATCCGCACCCTGCCGGATTATCTTTCCGGATCGATCGCACAGCCGCGGTTGAACGCGATGCTGGTCGGCCTGTTCGCGCTGATCGCGTTGCTCCTTGCCGCCGCCGGAATTTTTGGGGTGATGAGTTACTCGGTCACGCAACGCACGCAGGAAATTGGAATTCGTCTCGCCCTCGGCGCGCAACGTTACGATGTGCTGCGCCTCATCATTGTTCAGGGGATGCGCTTTGTCGGTGCCGGTCTTCTGCTTGGCTTGATCGGCGTTTTTGCCAGCACCCATCTGCTCCAGAGCCTGCTTTTCGGCATCGGCGCAACCGATCTGCCAACTTTGCTCGGCGTCGCTGCGATTCTCAGTGGTGTGGCTCTGATAGCCTGCTTGTTGCCGGCACTCCGAGCGTCACGCGTCGATCCAGTTATCGCTTTGCGCGCGCAATAGCTTTATGAGGAGCGTGCTACAAGACCTTGGTGTCGCATTGGTCATTTTCCGTAGCGAGTGACGGTGGATTTGGTTGTGATCGGATTGACACCGCGCCGGAAACGCGGTTGAGAGATAACCGGTGACGAGAATCTTAATCGCTGACGATCAGCGCGATGTGCTCGAAGCGCTGCGCATTTTGCTCAAGGGCGAAGGTTATCAGACCGACGCGGTCACATCGCTCGCCGGCATCTTTAGCGCCCTGGGAAAAAAAGATTACGCGCTGCTGATGATGGACCTGAATTACACGCGCGACACTACCTCCGGGCAAGAAGGGCTCGAAGTCATTCCGAAAATCCAGGAGATCGACAATACGTTGCCGATCGTTGTCATGACGGCGTGGGCGACAATTAATCTCGCGGTCGAGGCCATGAAACGCGGCGCGCGCGATTTCGTGCCGAAACCCTGGGACAACGAGCGGTTGCTGGCAATTGTGCGCACCCAAATCGAGCTGGCCGGCGCATTGCGCAAAGGCCGCAAACTCGAAGCCGCCAATCAGCTTTTGCGCGGTGGCATGCCAAATCTCATCGCGGACGCGCCGGCGATGCGCCCGGTGGTGGATATGATTCCACGGGTCGCGCCCTCGGACGCGAACATTTTGATCACCGGCGAAAATGGCACCGGAAAAGGATTGGTCGCACAAGCGTTGCACGCGCTGTCGCCGAGAAATTCTCACAGCATGATCACGGTCAATATGGGAGGTCTTTCCGAAACGCTGTTCGAAAGCGAATTGTTCGGTCACGTGAAAGGAGCGTTCACCGACGCGAAGACAGATCGTGCCGGACGCTTCGAACTAGCCGACGAAGGCACGCTCTTCATGGACGAGATTGCGAACATCCCGCTCAATCAACAGGCGAAATTGCTGCGTGTGATTGAGGCCGGCGAATTTGAGCGAGTCGGTTCGTCCAAGACTTTGCGTGCAAATGTCCGGATCATTTCTGCCACGAACGCGAATCTGCATGATGAAGTCGCCGCTGGCCGCTTCCGCCAGGACTTGCTCTTTCGATTAAACACGATCGAGATCGCATTGCCGCCGCTGCGCGATCGGCGCGAAGACATCATGCCGCTAGCCAACAATTTCTTGCAGCAGCATGCGCGACGATACCGAAAAGAAATCACCGGGTTCGATGAGTCAGCGCGCGAGCGCCTCTTGCAACATTCTTTTCCTGGCAACGTGCGTGAACTCGATCACGTGATCGAGCGCGCGGTGTTGATGACGCAAGATCGACAAGTGAAAGCCCGCGATCTCGGCCTAACAAGCGCCGGCGGCGACTCGCGCAGTCTGGAGGAAATGAGCCTGGAAGAAGTCGAAGCATTTCTAATTAAAAAAGCGCTCGCGCGCAATGACGGCAATGCGCGCAAAGCAGCCGAAGCGCTTGGGTTAAGTCGCAGCGCATTCTATCGGCGGCTGCAACAATACGGTTTATGAACTGTAGAGGCGGCCGTGCCGGCTGCGACATTTTCGTTCTTGCAGGCGACACGTCTGCCATCACCGCCGGCAAATGAACCGCCCGCCGAAACATCGACATCGCCTTTCGCACGAGACTCGCCTGACTTGGCTCACTTTTGGAGCCGTTGCCCCGGCAGCCGCTGTCGCCCTTATTATTCTCTGGTCTGGCGATTACAGCGCAAAGATGCAGTGGACGCTGACTATCTTCATCTTCGGCTGTTTTGTAGGATTCATCTCCAGCGCGCGCGAGCACCTTATCCGTCCGCTGCAAACGATGACCAATCTCTTGGCAGCGTTACGGGAGGGAGATTATTCAATTCGCGCGCGCGGTGCTCGCGAAAACGATGCGCTTGGCGAGGCACTCCTCGAAGTTAATTTGCTTGGCGAAACGCTGCGTGTGCAGCGCCTCGGGGCGTTCGAAGCGACCGCGCTGCTTCGCACGATCATGGCCGAAATCGATGTCGCCGTGTTCACGTTCGATCCCGACCGGCGTTTGCGTCTGTTGAATCGCGCCGGCGAACATTTGCTCGGGCGGCCAATGGACAAATTGCTCGGACGAAGCGCTGAGGAGCTCGGGCTTGCGGTTTGTTTGGATTCGAATGAAGACGCGCCGGTCACGCTCGCGTTTCCGGGAGGTTCGGGACGTTGGGGCGTGCGGCGAAGTACGTTTCGCGAGCGCGGGTTGCCCCATGAACTGCTCGTGCTGACGGATCTGAGCCGAACATTGCGTGAGGAAGAGCGCCGCGCCTGGCAGCGTCTTGTCCGTGTGCTCGGCCATGAGATGAATAATTCATTGGCGCCGATAAAATCCATTGCCGCAAGTTTGGAAGCATTACTGCGCCGCCAGCCGCCACCGGCAGATTGGCAAGACGACGCACGCAGTGGTTTGAAATCGATTGCCGCACGCGCGGACTCGCTCAGTCGCTTTATGGACGCGTACGCGCGGCTGGCGCGCTTGCCACCGCCGCAAAAGGAAGAAGTTGATCTTGGCGAGCTTGTCCGGCGGGTCGTCACTCTGGAGCCGCGTCTTGGCGTGAATGTCTTAGCCGGTCCCGAAACTAGAATTGTGGCGGATGCGGCGCAGATCGAACAACTGCTCATTAATCTCGTCCACAATGCGGTCGATGCTTCGCTCGAAACTGGCGGAAGCGCTGTGATCGGCTGGTGCAAAGCGAGCGACTGCGTGGAAGTTTTTGTTCGTGACGAAGGGCCGGGGATCCTAAATCCAACAAATATTTTTGTTCCGTTCTTCACGACAAAGCCTGAAGGCTCGGGCATCGGACTCGCGTTGAGCCGCCAAATTGCTGAAGCGCACGGCGGCTCGCTTAGCCTAACGAATCGAAGCGATCGTTCCGGTGCGGAAGCGTTGCTTCGTTTGCCGCATTAACCGCGATTTTGCGAGGTCGAATCTTCGTCCCAAAAGCGGGACGGTATCGTCCCACAAGTGAAGCGATTCATGGGCGGTGATTTAAGATCGATAATCGCAAGTTGTTGATGGCCTGCACGTTGCGACTTCGATCAAGGAAGTGGCACGCGCATTGCAATAGGTATCGGCGACCGCAAAAAAACTCTTGAATCTGTCACCCTGCCACCA
This sequence comes from Chthoniobacterales bacterium, assembly GCA_049300145.1. Lineage (GTDB taxonomy): Bacteria > Verrucomicrobiota > Verrucomicrobiia > Chthoniobacterales > UBA10450 > AV133. The sequence goes on from JBAQJG010000766.1 coordinate 6,364, forward strand.
TGCATCTCAAAAGAAAGAACGAATAGAAATTTATGAAGCCAACCGCAGAAACAAATCACCTTATCAAGCGCGAGGATACGGGCGGATGCCGGACGAACCGGTTTCCGATTACTGATTGCAATTATCATTCGGTCGCGATCGGTGCATACAATGGCCGTTGTCTCAAAGGAGCGCCGTCGTTCCTGAAGATCAGTCGCGATTATTTCAAAGCCGAGGCGCGTCGCAGCTTCGTCATCGAAGCCGTTTTGTTCGCCGTTATTACCGTGACAGCAGCGCCCGCAATAGTGGATTGCGGCCGCGCGCTTCTCGAATTCATGCGCTCGATCGGCGCGATGTGACGTGGAATTTCAACCCCAAATGACAAATCCCGAGCGAAAAACTGAAAATACAATTGTGCGACCAACCGGTTTCACTTCGAACCTCTCCGCCATGGACATTCCGCGGCCCGGCGCGGCGGCGAAAAAACGGAAACGCCGAATCATCACGATTTCGGCCATCGCGCTCGGAATAATTCTCGCCACCATCGGACTCTCGCGGTTGAAGCCCGCCGTGCCAACGGTCGATCGCTCGACGGTCTGGATCGACACGGTCAAACGCGGGCCGATGGTCCGTCAGGTTCGCGGACTCGGCACACTCGTTCCGGAAGAGATTCGTTGGATTCCGGCCAACACCGAGGGCCGCGTCGAAAAAATTCTCGTGCGCCCCGGCGCAAAGGTTGAACCCGAGACCGAGATTTTGGAAATGACCAGCCCGGAACTTGAACAGGCCGCTCACGATGCCGAACTGCAAGCGAAAGCGGCAGAAGCAGAGCTGACAACGCTCCGCGCAAATTTACAACGCGGGCTGCTCGATCAGGAATCAACCACGGCGACCGTTCATTCTGATTACGAACAAGCGAAGATGGAACGGGAGACGAACGATCAGTTGGCCAAGAACGGTCTGATTGCCGAACTCGCCTACAAAACATCGAAAGTCAAAGAAGCCGAGCTCGCAAATCGAGACCAAATCGAAGAAAAGCGACTCAATTTTGCGCGCGACTCAATCGAACCGCAGATCGCATCGAAACAGGCGGCCGTCGATCAAGCGACGCAGCTGGCGACGTTGAAATCAAATCAAGTCGAAGCGCTCCATGTCCGTGCAGGCATGCGAGGTGTCTTGCAACAATTGCCGGTTGAGATTGGCCAGCGCGTTAAAGTCGCTGACAACCTGGCGCGTGTGGCGGATCCGACGAAACTCAAAGCGCAAGTCAAAATCGCGGAAACACAGGCAAAGGACATTCAAATAAATCAAACCGCCGTAATCGACACTCGAAATGGCACGGTCAACGGCCACGTGGTTCGTGTCGATCCCGCAGTCGAACAAGGAACCGTCACTGTCGATGTTGCCATTGATGGCGAATTGCCGAAGGGTGCGCGCCCGGATTTGAGTGTCGATGGTACCATCGAGCTCGAACGGTTGAATGATGTGATTTATGTCGGCCGGCCGGCGTTTGGACAAGAGAACAACACCGTCGGCATTTTCAAACTCGTCGCCGGCAGCAACCAAGCTGTCCGCACTCCAGTCAAGCTGGGCAAGAGCTCGGTTAACACGATTGAAATTGTGAACGGCCTCCAACCTGGCGACCAAGTGATTTTATCCGACACCAGCGCGTGGGATTCGCACGAACGCATTCGACTCAATTGATTGCTGATTTCTGAATGCGGATTGCTGATTTTAAATGTGAATGCACAAGAACTTAAGGAACGGACGAAGCAATTTGCGCTTAGAGTAATGCGTTTGGTGGATGCACTGCCAAAGACGCCGAAGGGGGCGAGCGATTGCCAGTCAATTGGTCCGCAGTGGGACAAGCGTAGCAGCAAATTATCGCGCTGCGTGCCGTGGACGTTCAAAGGCGGAATTCATCTCCAAATTGGGTGTCGCGGAGGAAGAGGCAGACGAGACGGCGCTTTGGCTGGAGTTGATTATTGCCGACCGGCTTCTCCTCGAAAAGAAAGTCGGTTCATTATTGTGCGAGGCAAACGAACTGACCGCAATCCTCGCCGCCTCCTACATCTCGGCATCTCGTCCCCAGCAGCTGGTATCT
>JBAQJG010000767.1:0-11515 GCA_049300145.1 Chthoniobacterales bacterium
GGCATTGACTGGTGGCTGGCATTTGTGTTGGTCACTTCTCGTCTTGCTCGGCTGGGCGCAACCGATCATCGATTTCATTTTCTGGGCGCACATGATCCGCTCAATTTATGTAGTGAAAGCGTTCGATCCGGTCGCGGCTCTGACGCTCATTGTTGTTACGTCAGTGATCGGATACGTCTTCGGCTTTGTTGGCGTGATGATCTGGAACAAACTGCACCGGCAATAGCTAAGCGGTATGGGAATGGAGGGACGACCTCTGTGTCGTCTCATTAATTTGACGGACACGACGGAGCGCGTTCCTCCAATTAAAAAATCCGGCGCAAGAAACGAATTGCTTTTGGCAAGCAATGATAAGCAGGACCGCGCGCGTCGGCAGATAGTGGCGACATGAAAAGACCCAGCATCCGAACGATTCTCGTACCGATCGATTTTTCGAAGATGTCGATCCAAGCCATTGAAACCGCGAAAAGGTTAGCGCAGCGTTTTCAAGCGACCATCCACCTCGCACATGTTCGCCAGTTTGATTATCCGGCAGGATTCATGGCGCCGGTACCGCCGTTCATGCCATTCTCTGTGGTCACCTACGACCAGGACGCGGAGAAGAAGTTCTCCCGCCAATTGCGCGACCTAGCGCGCAAGCACCACTTGTCATCCGACGAGACCTGCCATATCCAGACCGGCGCTCCCGCGTTCGATGAAATCTGCAGACTGGCGCGCGACATCCGCGCCGATCTCATCGTCATGCCGACACACGGTTACACCGGATTCAAGCACGTTTTCCTCGGCAGTACGGCCGAGCGCATCGTGCAGCATTCATCCTGTCCGGTGTTCATTTCGCGACAGCGTGAACGACGGTTCGATAAAATTCTCGTGCCTGTGGACTTTTCCGGCTGTTCGCTCGAAGGGCTCAAGTACGCAATCCAGTTCGCCGATCGGGTTGCGGCGAAGCTCATCGTCTTTCACGCAGTTCATCACGCCTACGCCCGCACAAGCGATGGCTTTGCCGTGTACGATCCCACCATCTTTGAAGAGGCAGCGCGAAAAGATGCCGAGCGACAAATGCGGGAGTTCGTGCGCGCGGCGAAATTTCGCGGCGTGAAATTTGAGACTGCGATCAAGGTCGGGTCGCCGGTCGAAGAGATTTGCGCGTTCGCCAAAGATCGCAATGTCGATCTTATCATTACCGCGACGCATGGATGGACCGGATTCAAACACGTGCTGATTGGCAGCACGGCGGAGCGCGTGGTGCGACACGCTCCCTGCGCCGTTCTGGTTGTGCCTTCTCATCCGAAGATAAGAGCGGCGAAATTGGCGCGCGGAGTCGGCCACGCTCGGCAATCAAGAGGCCGTGCCGCAAAGGAAAAGCAACAGAAGCCGATCGAAAGCGAGCGGTCGACGAAAAGATATCGCAAGCTCGTTGCGCGCGCATTTCCAGAACGGCGAAAAACGAATAAATTTCGCGAATCACATTCGTCCTGATCATTCGCCAGGGCACAACGCATCATGCCAGAGCGAACACAATTAAAAAAACGCGCCGAGGGGCCGATCCCGGAGCGAAGCAAAGGTCACATGCTCTCGCCAGCTGACTAGGCGAAATTCAAGTTGATGTTCGCCTTTCGTTTTCGCTCACACTTTAGCTAGATTGCGTTCGCTTACGCAGCCGTAATCGCCCTCGTTCTTTATCCGGCGTTGCACGAAAGCCTGGGCCCTCAGCTTACTTTGTGGAACTGTATTCCACCGACGCTTGGTTTGATTGTAATTACCAGCGCGCTCGGCAAATCGAGGCGCCGGGTTATCGTCTCGGCCACTTTTGCTTTGCTCACGGCAGCTTTAACAATTTTCTTTGTAGGCGCTTGGGTCTTCACTCCTCTTGATACCGACCCGCATTCATCCATGACGGCCATCGCTTTTGCTTTTGCTCCAGTCTGGTCGCTCCTTGTCGCAATAATCGGATCTGGTCTGCCTTGGTTTGCGATACGGGCAAGGTCGAAGTGAACGCAGAAACCATGCGATGAGTTTCTTCCGATTCCAAAAGCTCCTCCCGGGTCGCTGATGAACCTCCGATCTTCACCGAGCTCACCGGTTCAAAAAAGCCAGAAACCCGCGGCCGGCCGCGCAAGATCGACAATTAGCGCCGGACTACTAATGTTTCGGCGTCAAGGTGATGGCTTCGAGGTTCTGTTGACTCATCCGGGCGGGCCGTTCTTTGCCAACAGAGATGATGGCGCTTGGACAATTCCGAAAGGCGAGGTCGCTTCCGGCGAAGATTTACTGACGCGTGCTCAGATTGAATTTGAAGAAGAGCTCGGGATAAAACCATCCGGAAACTGGATTGAGCTCGGATCGATAAAACAGAAAGGCGGCAAGACGGTACACGCCTGGGCTTTCCAAGGCGATCTGCCCGATCATTTCGAACTCAAATCAAACATGTTCGAAATGGAATGGCCGCCGCGTTCGGGAAAACTGCAAAGGTTTCCCGAAGTCGATCGCGCGGAATTTTTCAGAGAGGAAATTGCGCGGTCGAAAATAAATCTCGCACAAGTCTCTTTTCTCGATCGGCTGCGCGAGCAGTCGGATCGATAATAACGACAATCCGGTGCGCGTTACCGAGTCCGCGCACCGGTGATTGTCTCAGCCATTACTGCACTCTTACTTCGATTGGTTTGGCCTTCACCATTACCAACTTCGGCAGGTGGATTTTCAGAACACCATCTTTGAAGTCAGCCACGATTTTCGCGGCATCGGCATCCTCCGGCACCGTGAAGGTGCGCTCGAAGAAGCCATAGGAGCGTTCAATCCGATGGTATCTCTTTTTCTTCTCTTCCTTCTCAGCTTTCCGCTCGCCGGAAATCGAAAGGACGCCGTTTTCCACTGTTACTTTAACGTCCTCCTTTTTCATTTCTGGCAAGTCTGCCTTGAATAGATACTCGTGATCATCCTCGGTGATATCCACCAAGGGCGACCAATCGGGTAACTTCAGATTCTCGCCGTTTTCCATGCGGCGCAGGAATCCCATTCGATTTGGGAATCCATTGAAGAAACCGCCGAGCCGGTTTTGCAGCTCGTCCAGTTCTCCGAACGGATTCCATTTTATTAGTGTGCTCATAGTCTTTTTTTCCTTTCTGTTCTAATAGAAAGGGCGACGAGCGTTGGGGCTAACCGTCTCTTGTCAGAGTCTCACCGGATTTTGCGGGCGCCTCTTTCGTTTACAGGGCTGCTCACCGGTCGTTGCACCAAAAGCGTCAAACCTCAGTTTCGGTCACCAAGAAATGGCGAGCTATAAGTGCGCTACCTAATTGTCCGAAATCGGTCTGAATCCGCTAGCCAAAATCGGACAACTAGCTCGCGCACTTACACGGTTAGCTTTTCCTCTTCTAACCATATAACAGCGTGCCGCAGTGTGGACATGCGACGAACAACCCCTCCAATCGTTTCGCCGAACCCGTTAGCACAACTTCGCCCGAACATTCCGTGCACATGTTGGCAAAACGCGGTGCACTGCTCCGCTTCCCAGCAGCAACCAGTTCGTCATGAATGAGTAGAATATCCGTCGGCACCTTTGCCCTCAGGGAAAGCCGTAGCCTTTCGAGCTCAGGCGGTCTTTTAGTGCAGTCAAGCTCGAGACTGTTCAAGTCATGCAAGGTGTGCACGAGATCAACTCGGTCGGTCTCAGATGCCCAGTCCTTCCTATCTCTACCGGATTCCGAGCTGGGACTCGATGCGGTCACCGTGTCGAACGTACTTTCCGAGATTTTGGGACAGAGCGGCGTTGCGCCGAGTCGTGATTCAGTGCGGCGTTTTTGCCGCGCCCATCTGAAGAGTTTGCCACCTGGCTATCTTCGTCCTGTTCATCCAAATAGACGAAAGCGCCGCAGTGGACACAAACATTTAGCGTTTCGCTCATTTTGCGAAGGTTGGCAAGGTTTCCACTCGGGAATGCCAAATGACAGCTACCACAAACCCCGCGCCTGACCGGCGCAACGCTTCGCTTACCGCGTGATTTAAGGTGATCGTAATGTTGAAGCATTGATGTAGGGATAAGCTCTCGGAGCGAGTTGATTCGTTCCAGGGCTGCTTCCCTATCCGGCGTGTTTGTGTTCAAACGCCCGACAGTGAAGTCCAAATCCGACAGCTCTCGAAGCCAGGCGCCGATCTTTTTCGACTGATTACTACGACCGCGTGTCATATGCGCTGCGCGCGAGAGCCCCTCCTTTCATTTGCGTTCGAAAAGAAACGGTTAGTCGGCACGCGTCCAGTTCTGTAAAGCAGCGTGTCAAACCGTTCATCATCCGGGACGGGTTCGCGAACTTTGACCCATAATTTAAGGCGGCCTGCGAACCCAGATAATTGGCAGTGGTAGCAGGTTGGCACTTCGTGAGAACACCCTGCGTAAGTGGCAACCCGCGTCCCAATCGGTTTCGCGCGCAATTCAGCAGCGACATACCTCGTGTATTTCTTATACAAAGTGGCCGAAAGCGCTACAGCTCCGTCTATCTTCTGCCTTTCGAACATGTTTTCCTCAAAAGGGTTGAAGAGATAAAAGGCGTCGTAGTTTGAAAATGAGACACTTGTTACGTTGCCGTGAATGATTTCGACATTGTAAATCTCTTGGTTGAGCGCAGCTTGCCTCGCCGCTTTTGCTAGATGACTCCGCTGCTCAATTCCGGTGAAATGACCGTCAGTCAGCAGGGCTCCGATTAGACAAAATTTTCCCGGCCCGCAGCCGATGTCCAAAACCCGCGTTCCCGGCTTCGTTACCAACAGCTTTGCCGCTTCCGACGCGACTGCTACAGGGGTCCAGTGCCGCCATGAAAGTTTGCGAACCCGCGGCGGATAAATTTGATCGAACCGCTCGTCGTCAGTTGAGCGGCACGGTTCATTGTTCGAACATTCAAAAAAAGACTCTACGCCCGCGGCCCCATCCTCCATTTGCATCGCTTTATGCAAATCGGATGCCGCTCTCGGACGCAACGTCAAACACTCTCAATACGAAGCATTTATGAACAAAAATGGAATGATTGACGCTTCTCGTCTTACTCATATGCGCAAAAATTGCACTCGTAACACAATCAGTGTGCATCTATTGTTCGAGCGTCAATGGACCCCACGAAGATTCATATTCTCGTTTTGGATCGTGATCCTTCGTCGGCCCGTGGTCTACGTAATCCTCTCGCAACAATCGGCTACAAAGTTTCGGTGACATCGCATGAGTCCGAAGCAGTCTTGATGGCCAGTGAAAAGCTATTTAACGTCGTGGTTAAATCGTTCGATGCTCAACGCATCGATGCCATCGCATTGATGGATAGGATTCGGGCTATCACACCGGACACGCAGTTTATTTTTATTGGCCATCGGGGGACAATTCGAACTGCCGTCGATGCCATCCAAAAGGGCGCTTACGATTATCTATCCAAACCGGTCGATCCCATCCAGTTAATCGAATCGGTCCGAAAGGCGCTCGATTATCAAGCCCTGGTTGCAGAGGACCAGCGCTTAAAGCTACGCCTGCGTCGCCGTTCCGAACCCGACATCTTTGCCGGCAGCAGCGCATCCATGCAGCGCGTCAGCGAGCTAGTTCAACAAATCGCTGCAACCGATGTTACCGTCTTGATCGAAGGCGAGAGCGGGACTGGCAAGGAGATTACTGCCCGCGCTATTCACGAAAAAAGCCGCCGCAGCGCACATCCCTTTGTGGCCGTAAACTGTGGCGGATTGCCAGATAGCCTAATCGAGGCCGAACTCTTCGGTCACGTCCGCGGCGCATTTACCGGTGCAGTCAATGACCGGCCGGGGCGATTTCAATTGGCCAACGGGGGAACGCTTTTTCTTGATGAAATTGGAGACCTTTCGCCGAAGGGTCAGGCTGACCTCCTCCGCGTTCTTGAGGACGGCATGTTCCGTCCCGTGGGCAGTCACAAGATCGAACGTGGCGACGTGCGCATCATTACCGCCACAAACAAAAAGCTCGAAGAAGAGAGCATGAGAGGAAAGTTCCGTGAAGACCTCTACTACCGCCTGAACATTGTTGTTGTCAGCGTGCCGCCGCTGCGCGAGCGCATGGAAGACATCCCCGCACTCGTTGAATCGTTTGCGCAGCATTTTTGCGCGAAACATCGGCGCCGACAGAAGAAGATCCATCGAGAGGTTCTAGCGCTTTTCCAGACACTCCCGTGGCCCGGAAATGTGCGGCAATTGCGAAACCTCATTGAGCGTCTCGTCGTGACAATCCCGCGCGCCAAGATCGAATTAGCTGATCTCCCGCCAGCTCTAGTTCAGAACGGCAAAGCCAAGCACGGCTTCGTCATTAAGCCGGGCATGACCCTTGCCCAAGTAGAAGCGGAATTGATCCGACAGACCCTCCTCAAGGTAACCTCAAACCGTGCCGCAGCCGCCCAGACACTCGGCATCAGTCGCCGCGCACTGCAGTACAAAATCCGGAGCTATGGATTGAATCAGCTCCCGAGGACGCAGGCGTCACGGGACGTGAAGCATGTAAAATGACTACCGGCGAGAGACAGCGGATCGTTGGGACGCTCGTCTAATGAGTCACTGAATTTTGTCGGCCCGAACGCATGGAATCACGACTGCGGGATTATCTGGAAGCCGGGTCGCAATACGCACTACATGATTGGAATGGGAGCCCTACCCGGATACACGCTCCCGCGCGAAAGGCCCCGTCTCTACCTCGGCCTCGACGTTTACGAAGAAGAAGAGCAAATCTTTTTCGAAGACCGCTCCGGCCTCATCATTCCGGACGATGTCTTCGCGCGTTTGCTCACTTTCCCGAACGTCATCATCACTGGCCACCAGGCATTTTTCACGTGCGAAGCTCTACAAAACATCGCTGCGACCACTATCGACAACATCACGCGATTCGAAAACGGCCAAACCGTGGAGAAACTGTAGCGCGAGCGCAGACAATTTGCCCGCTCTGCGAATCGCCCCAAAAAACAGCCAGCCTTTCGCAAGCGAGGGAGAGCTACCTAGCCCCCAATGCGCATCTTTGTGACATGAAAACGGCAACTATTCCAGGTAGGCTCTCAACTCGGCGAACATCGACACGTGTTCAGACCGATGGACCGGCGGCTAAGGGTCTGCAAATCCGCAATGTTCTTGTCCCAATTGATTTCTCCGCGACTTCGCTGGAGGCAATCAAATGCGCGCTCCCCTTGATTAAGCGCTTCGGTGCCGATCTCCATCTGGTTCATGTCTTCGAGCTGGATTATCCGCTTTCCAGCATGGTGGCAATGCCGCTGATCGTTCCCGAATTGGAAGTCGGCAAACGGGTGCGGCGCCGCCTAAAAGACCTGGCCAGGAAGCATTCGATGGAACTGCGCCGTGAAAACATTCATGCGGTGAGGGGACGTCCATTTGAGGAGATATGCCGCCTTGCTCGCGAGCTGGGCATCGATTTGATCGTTACGTCAACTCGCGGAAATGCCGGCCTGAAACATCTCGCGCTTGGGAGCACGGCCGAACGCGTCGTGCGGTATTCGCCTTGTCCGGTGCTGGTGGTGCGTCCGGTCGATCCTAAGAAGAAAGCAGGCGGCAACGGAACAATGACCAAGCATGAGTTGAGCTTCGGCAAAATCCTCGTGCCGATCGATTTTTCCGATTGTTCGATGAAAGGGCTGGAGTATGCAAAAGCGTTAGCCAAGCAATTTGAGTCAAGACTTGTCCTACTCAACTCGGTTGCCTTGCAATACTACGTCGCTAGTGACTTATACATGCGATACGATTCCTCGCTCGTCATGCAACAGGCCGAGAAAGCGGCGCAAGAGCAAATGCGCGATCTTGTTCAAAAGACGAATTGGGACGGAATCCAGGTGGAGCAGTCGCTGGAGATCGGCCATGCTGGCCAGCAAATTTGCGCGCGTGCGCAAGATCACGGCGCGGACGTGATTGTTACTTCTACGCATGGCACCACCGGGTTGAAGCACATTCTGCTCGGCAGCACCGCGGAATATGTGGTCCGACATGCATCTTGCCCTGTCCTAGTCGTGCCGAGCCATGAACGGCCGGCCTTAACCTCAGCTAAAACACGAGTATGAAATACTGGATGAACATCAGTCTTGCTTCGATCCTCCTCGCCACCGGCGCAATTGCCGCTGAGCCGTCTAAGACCAAACCCACTTCCGCGAATGTTCAGCCCGTTACCTATGCGAATGTCGTTTCATTTTTCAAATCGGCTCACTTTCGCGCGACCGAAGTTCAAAAGCGGTGCACCATCTTTTTCGAGGGCGAGTGGAAGAATGCGAATGTCTACGATTACTGCGTGATCATGGTGGAAAACTCCGATGAGGATATCCAGGTCACCTTTTATCTCACGGATGCTCACGAAATGAACTGGGTCACCGAATTCCTCGATGGGCCGTTCTTTGCCCGCGACGACACTGAGAAACTCTTCAACCTTATGAATTCGGGCCGTGATGTTCGGGGCGAAAAACTGGGACGGTTTCGAGTTGATTTCCATCGCTGGCAACCGCGCCACGCCGAGATCATCGTGTTCAGCTTCACCCCTCTTCAATTACGGCACGGCTGAAGCAGAATTGGGTCGTGCACGATCGCGAAACTATGGTCATCGAAGCGACGGAGTCGGCGAATTCGGCCTTAACCGAATCGCCGCAGCGTGCGGATGAAATTTTCCTGGAGGGACCGCACTCCCGCTTCGATGAATTCGTCACGTTATTGCGCGTGATGCGGGATTTTCTGCGCGGATTTCGCGTTCTGCATTTCGTCGGGCCGTGCGTCACTGTGTTCGGGTCGGCAAGAGTAAATACCGACAATCCTTGTTACGAACTGGCGCGAAAGATAGGCGCAGCAATCGCGCGGCTCGGTTTTACGGTGATGACTGGTGGTGGTCCCGGCATCATGGAAGCGGCCAATCGTGGGGCAAAGGAAATCGGCGGCCGCTCAGTGGGTTGCAACATCGAGCTTCCGCTTGAGCAAAAGCCGAATAGCTATCTCGATTGCTGCGTGACACTGCACTACTTCTTTGTCCGCAAAGCGCTGCTCCTCAAATATTCCTACGCTTTTGTCGTTATGCCCGGGGGCGCCGGCACGCTCGACGAATTGTTTGAAGCGCTCACGCTCATTCAAACGGAAAAATTAAAAACTTCCCGATCGTCATCATGGGCACCGATTATTGGCGCGACCTGATCGGCTTCATCGACAAGATCGCACAGCTCGGAATGATCAGCAGGTCGGATCTGGATTTAATCTATGGTACCGATTCCGTGGAGGACGCCATCGCCCACATTCGGAGCAAAGCCATCGGACCGTTCGGACTCAAACTTGTGACGCGCGTGCAACGCCATCTTCCGTGGCTTGGCGAACGCGGTTGGTCGAAAGGTCCCTAGATTTTCGTAACAGCCAAAACGGTCAGCAGCATTCCGGTCGCAGCAGAAAACGCGCGCATAATCGCGGTAGATCGCGGCACGGGCTCGTTACCCAGCTTCATCAGCCACAACCATATTCATTCGCGGCTGGGTCTAAGATTTATCGCCATTCCGCATCTCTCAAGCATCGCTCAATGAGCAAAGCGTACAATGCCACCATCGATACGACGCCTAATACAATCAGATATTCCATTGTTGTTTACCTCTCTTTACCCTCCGCCAAAGTCGCGATCTCCTGCTCGCTCGCGGCCTGTAGTTTCAAACGACCCGGGCAGGGATGACCCCATCGATCGCATCGGCAGCCGCGCCCTTCGGCGCTCGCATCCGCCTGCTCCTCCGCTGTGATTGCAACATGACGAGCGTCGCGGCCAGGCGGACTCGGTGGTTGAGGAACGACAGAGCATCGATCGAGATACTCATCAATCGTCAGAACAAGATCCGTTTTCATAAGTGCTCCTTTTGCGATTCAGATTAGGATCGCCGACGCCGACGCGCTCCACGCCGATTGGCTTTTGCTTTGCAAAAATTGCTCAAGGCAAAAGCGCCTGATTTTGCCGGCGCGCCAAGATTAGGCGAGCAATTCCCAAGGGACGGAGAGCACCGCCATCTCAGGCGCGGTTTGGTTAGGCATGACGATGATGCCACCGCGCGCAACTCAGTTCACGCAGGTCTCGCTGCGAAACGGGAATCGTGCTGAGCCAGTCGAAATCTGGAAAGCGCGGCAATTAATTCACGAACATTCCGATGAAGGGCTTTCACTAACGAAAGTCGCGAAGTCCGTTCACATCAGCCCCAATTACTTGAGCGAAAGGTTCAAAGAAGTGACCGGTGTCAACTTTGTCGATTACATCGCCCACACACGGACCGAGAGAGCGCGAGAGCTCTTGCAGAATTCAAATCTGCGAATAAGCGAGATCGCGTTCGCGGTCGGCTTTCAATCGCTGTCGCAATTCAACCGCGTTTTCAAAAAACTATCCGGCAAATCGCCAAGTGCGTACCGAGCAGCGGGATAAACACGCAGAAAGCTTTGTGATGGGATGGCTTAGTCCTGCGAGAAGGCCGGAATTTTTTCCGTAAAAATGCGCAGTCAACTTTGCCAACTCCTGAAATAAGAGTGTGAGCTTACTGATGAATTCTCTGAATCGATTTGCCGACCCAGTTTACTGCATTGTGCGGCTGATTGTAGGCCTGACCTACGCATGTCATGGCGGGCAAAAGATTTTCGGATTTCCCGGTGGCGGTCACGGGGTGGACGGTTTGGCATTTATCGCGGGGATTATCGAACTGGTCTGTGGATTTCTGATTGCATTTGGATTGTTCACGCGCATCGCGGCGTTTTTGGCAAGCGGCGAGATGGCGGTCGCCTACTTCATGTTTTACGTGGGAACTGTGCCTACACTGGAGGCGAAGTTTTTCCCGATCATGAATGGAGGCGAACTCGCCCTGGTCAATTGCTGGGTCTTCTTTTTCATCATCTTTTACGGCCCGGGACGCTGGAGCATTGATACGCTATGGCGCAGAGACAGAAGCAGCGCGCCATCCACGTGATCCAAACTTGGGCTGTTATCGCAAGCCGCGGTTACGAAAACGCAAAAGACGCGCAGCCAAACGCATTTCTGTAGCCCAACGTTCGATAAATCTATGAAATCACGAAATTCCGCGGCCAGTTGTTCTAGAGCACTGATCGGACTGGCAGTTTTGTCAATCGGCGGACCGCTGCTGGCGCAAAGCTCGGATTGGAAAGCTCCGCCCACCGCGGTGAACCGGCCAAATCCGGTGCCTGTAAACGCAAACACGATTGCGCTCGGGCAGAAGCTCTTTGTTAACAATTGCATGACCTGCCACGGTCCAAACGGAAAAGGCGATGGACCGGGTGCTGCCGCATTGGAGAAAAAACCAGCAGACTTGACTGCGCGTGTTAAAGCCGGCGCGACCGATGGCGAGTTGTTTTGGAAAATCTCGGAAGGTCGATCACCGATGATTTCGTGGAAGGGATCTTTGTCGGAGACACAACGCTGGGAGCTTGTGAATTACATCAAAAGTCTGGCGGGGAAATAAGTGATCCGCGCACTTCCGACCATAGTGAGCCAGACGATCTCGGCCGCTGTTGTAGCGCT
>JBAQJG010000768.1:0-9301 GCA_049300145.1 Chthoniobacterales bacterium
AAAGGCCAGCGCCAATGATTCCCCCGATGCCGAGCGCCACGAGGTTTACCGGCCCGAGCGAGCGCTTCAGGCTGTGTTCGCCGACCTCCTGCGCTTCTTCCATCAGCCTCTCGAGAGGCTTCCTTGCGAATAGATTTGCCATGCGTTCGCTTTCTTTTTTGAGTTACGTAATTGTTCTGCGCAGCCGTTTCGGTTTCACTACGCACGCCGGTCGCCTGACGGCGTCCCCGCATTTGATTTCCGCCAGAGAAAATAAATCGGCACGCCAGTCAGTACAATGATGAGACCCGGCCACGTCGTCGCCGTCTGATAGATAAAAAGCACGGCGAGAATTACGCCCGCGCCGACGATGTAAAGAGCGGGCACGATCGGGTAGCCGAAAGCTTTGTAGGGACGCTCCGTATCGGGTCGTTTTCGGCGCAGCACGAAGATGCCGATAATCGTCAGGATGTAGAAGATGAGCGCAGCCGAAATGACATAGTCGAGCAGGTTGCCGTAAAGATTGCCATAACTGGTGACCGTGCCGGCAGCGTCTGTCTTAACAGTGCGTGGCAGAACGAGAACGCCGGCCCAGATGCCTTGAATAACGAGGCCCCATGCCGGCACGTGTTGTTTGTTCAAGTCGCCCACCGCACGGAAGAAAAGACCGTCGCGCGCCATCGCATAATAAGCGCGCGCACCCGCCAGAATCAGCCCGTTGTTGCAGCCGAAGGTGGAGATCATGATCGCGATGGCCATGATTGTGGCACCGGCCCCGGGAAAGATTACGTTCGCCGTCTCAGACGCCACGCGATCGCTGGGCGCATTTTGAATTGCGGCGAAAGGCAGAGCCGCCAAATAAGCGACATTGGCGAGCAGATAGAGTCCGATGACGAGAATCGTGCCGAGCGCCAGCGAGAGCGGAACGTTCCGGCGCGGATTTATCACTTCGCCGGCTGTGAAGGTAATATTGTTCCAGGCGTCGGCGGAGAAAAGCGAATTCGTTTGCGCCACGCAGATGCCAACGAAGAGCCCGAAGGCGGTGGCGGCGGTCAAGCCTTGCCCAACATCCTGCAAATTGCCGCGCAGGCTCCAGAAGTCGCTGAAGTTCCCCGCGCCCGAGCCCGACCTCACGCCGACGATGATGCCGAGCACGATGAGCGCGATGAGCGCACCGGTCTTCGCTGTCGTGAAGACGTTCTGCACGAGCTTGCCAAGTTTTAGACCGCGCGTGTTCATGAAAGTCAGGAGCGCGATGAGCGCCAGGCCGACTGCCTGGGCCGTTGAGAGCGAGAGCGCGTAGCTGCCAAAACGAACGGGCGCGATCAGATAACTCGACTCCGACACCCATGGAATGAGCACGCCCATGTAGCGCGCGAAGCCGACGGCGACCGCCGCGATCGTGCCGGTCTGAATCACGAGAAAAAGAGTCCAGCCATAAAGGAAGCCCCAGAGCGGCGAGAATGCTTCTCGCAGGTAAACATATTGCCCGCCAGCCTTCGGCATCATCGCCGCCAACTCACCGTAGGAGAGCGCCGCCATTAGGGTCAGCAGGCCGGTGACGAGCCAGACGACGAGCAACCAACCCGGCGAGCCGACTTGGCGCGCAATGATTGATGAGACGATGAATATGCCCGAGCCGATCATCGAGCCGGCGACGAGCATCGTCGAATCGAGTAGGCCGAGTCCCCTAACAAACTTGCCGTCGTTGGTTGTGGGTGGCTGTGACATGGCGCTTCTGAGTTGAGCCTTCGGATTTCGCGGAGAGTTAATCACCGCTCAGCCCGACTGGGCAATGCCAAACGCGGCGTGCTCGGCCTTTGATGGGAAACGAAGGAATGGCTTCATGCGCAGTTCATCTCTTACCTTGGGCTGCATCCGCGCAATTTCCAACTGCTGTAGATGCTCGCCGCGGCGCGCGTTGTTTCGCCCGGCCGCGATTCCGAGGGCATTCAAAGATTTTGGCCGCGCGAGAAGCCATGCTATCCTCCCGCCCCGTGTCTGCGTCGAATTGCTTCCCATCTGCGCGAAGAACATTGTCGGTCTTCCTCGCAAGCATGGCGCTTGCCACCGAACTGCTCGGCGCAAGCCAGACGGCTCCAGTATCGGCACAGTTGCCGCCGCAATTTGAGGCGTTGCCTCTCGTGCGTTCACGACAAAATCATTTGCTCGTGCGCGCTTACATCAATGGCAGGCCGGCCTGGTTGTGCGTGGACAGCGGGGCCCCGGTGAGCGCGATCGCCCTGAATCGTCGTGGCCATTTCCGGCTCACCGGAGTTCCCGGCAGCTCTAAACTTCCACCGCATCTTCAGATCAATGGCGCGTTGAGCAATGTTGCCATTGCGCGTGAGTTTCGCCTCGGCGCGCTCAATCTGGTCGATGAGCCGGTGGTGACGATCGATCTCGGCAGCTCCACGCGCACCGCACGCTTGCTTCATGAGCAGCAGATCGACGGCATTCTCGGTGCAGACATCCTTTTTCCGACCAACGCGGTCCTCGATTGTCAGCAGCAGGTTCTCGTTCTAAAAATGGATCCTGACGTGGTCGGCAGCGCGCCCGGGCTCGACTTCCACGGATTCCGCAGCACGCCGATTCATGTGAGCGAGGCTTTCAACCTGTACGTTGATACTTCCATCAACGGCACGCCGGCCAAGTTGATGATCGACACTGGTGCGTTTGCCACCCTGTTGCATCGTTCGTTCGTTCACCAGCTGCAGATCCCAGTCCGCGAAACGCAATTCACTTCCGCTGCGGTGAATTTGAAGCAGCGCGACGTGCAAATCGCGCGGATCCGCCGCCTCTCTGTCGCCTCCGTCAACATTCGGGGAAAGGACGTAGGCGTGATCGACATGGAAGGGTTGCTCCACAACGGCTTGTTGGAGGCATCACCGCCCGTTGCCGGGTTACTTGGCGCGGAAATCCTGCGTCAACATCACGGCATCATCGACTTTGGAACGCGCACGCTTTATCTGAAAAGGTAGGCAGTTCCGCATTTCTTCGGTCGATTGACGCGCCAGGTTACGGAAAGTTACGTTCAGGTATAGTCGCATCGCTCCGCGAAGCGCGCCGCCGAGATCTGAAGCAGCCACCTCGCGTCCTACTCGACGTCGATCTCGCGCACACCTTTCTGCGCGCGAATGGCCTCGACTTGGTTCCGGATTTTGTCGCCTAGGCCAACTGCGGATGGGATCGCTTCGATAAAAATAAATGGCGAGGAAGTGTCCGACGTATTCATCTGCACGTTTTCGACTCCGAACATGCGATAGAGAAACGGTTGCCGCGTCTCGAGATCTTTCACGCGATATAACTCCAGCGTGTCAGTTACTTTGCTGAAAATGCCCTCGGTGATTTTGAGCCGCTCAGTCGTCAGCTCGTAAATTTTATTTTTCGTTTGGAGATAACGGGAGAGCGCAATAAAGATCGGCACGATGAGCCAGCAAAAAAGTCCGCACAAAATGAAAACGCCGAGATTCTTCCACTGCGATGAGGAGCCGCGCCAAACAGTTTGTTCCGGCATGCGGAATTGTTAGCCCGATGCCTTCAATCACACAAGCATTCGTCCTCGGTGCGGGACTCGGCACGCGTTTGCGACCGCTGACGGATGATTTGCCCAAGCCGCTCATTCCGATTTTCCAAAAGCCGCTCGTCAGCTTCGCCCTCGATCATTTGATCGACATCGGCGTGGAGTCTTTCATCATCAACACGCACAAGCTGCCGGACTCTTTCCAGCGCTTTTTTCCAAAGAACGACTACGAAGGTCATTCCATCAAGCTGGTGAACGAGCCCGTTCTGCTCGAGACGGGCGGCGGCATCAAGAACGTCGAGGCCGATCTCGGGGTGAAACCCTTCATCACATACAGCGGCGACATCCTCACTGACGTCGATTTGCAAGCGTTGATCGACGAGCATTTTCGCTGCGGAAACGATGTCACCCTGGCGTTGCGCAATACCGGTCTGGCAGCCGCGGTTGCTTTTCGCAATGGTCGCGCGGTCGATGTCTCGAACCGTTACGGCGTTGCCGGCACCTATGACTTCGCCAACATCGCGGTTTGGAATCCCGAGATTTTCGAGCGGATTCCACCAAATCGAAAAGTTTCTTTCATTCCGATTGTCGCTGATTGGATCGGCGCCGGCGGCAAGATCGGCGGCGTTGTCCTCAATGAGGGGAAGTGGTTCAACATTGGTTCGCGGATTGAGTATCTCGAAGTGCATCAAATGGTCTCTGAAGAACATTGGAAACCGCGTTACCTGAAAACGCCGGACTGGCCTGAGTCGGTCGCGGCCACCGCTATTGTTGATCCAACCGCGCAATTACGCGGATGCTCGGTTGCTGGAAAAGATTGCTGCGTCGGAGAGGACGCGATTTTGGAGGACACAATTTTGTGGCCGGGTGCACAAATTGCTTCCCGAAGTGAGTTGTTCGGTTGTATTGTCCGCTCCCACCAAAAAGCCGAGGGCGTTCATCGCAACATCGACATCTGACCGCATGAGAACCGATCTGCTCCTTCGCCGAACGCGGATGTACTTCCCGCGTTTCGATGTCGATAAAGTGAAAATCGCGCCGATCGAAAAAGGCGGCTCGGACCGGAAATTCTATCGCGTACATTGTTCGCCGGAGCAGACGGTCATTCTGGTCAAATACAGCCTCGAGCGCGAAGAAAATCGGCACTACGTCCAGATCGCGAAGTTTCTGGTGGCCCATGGCATTCGCGTTCCGAAGATTTATTATCATGATCCGGACGAGGGTTTGATCTGGATCGAAGATCTCGGCGAAGAGGATTTATTCGGTTATCGGCGGGAAAGCTGGCTGGTGCGGCGCGCGTTCTACGAATCGGCGCTGGATGAAATCGCCAGGCTACACGGTTTGCCGGAGTCGGTTTGCATAGAAATGCGCCAGCATTTGCCGGCCGAGTTCAACGCGGCGCTTTACGTTTGGGAACAAAGTTATTTTTTCGAGAACTGCCTGGGCCGCTATTTCAAAATCGACAACGCAAAGCTCGCTGAGCTCGCCACGTTGCCGGCGCTAAATGGAATCGCGGAGCGTCTCGCAAGCTTGCCGCGCGTTTTGGTGCACCGTGATTTTCAATCGCAGAATATTCTCATGCGGACCGGCCAGGCATACCTCATCGATTTCCAAGGCATGCGGCCTGGTCTGGCGGAATACGATCTAGCCTCGTTGCTTTTCGATCCGTATGTCGATCTTTCCAACGTGGAGCGCGCGGAATTAATCGCGTATTACCGTGGACGGCAGACCGAAAACGGATTGACCATCGACGGCGATTTCGACGACACGCTGCGATTGTGCGCAATGCAGCGTTTGATGCAGGCACTGGGCGCTTATGGCTTCCTCGGACTCGTCAAACGGCACAAAGATTTTCTGCAATATATATCTCCGGCGATGAAATCATTACGCGCGATCATCGCTGAAATTGACGGACTGCAGCCGCTCGAAGCGAGCCTGAATCGCTTTGATTTGACCAACTAAACCAGAAACGGATTCGTCCGCCGTTCGGTTCCGATCTTTGTCGGCGGCCCGTGACCTGGCAGCACGGTCACGTTGTCGCCGAGCGGAAATATTTTCTTTCTGATGCCTTCGAACAGAAGATCGGCATCTCCACCCGGCAAATCCCAGCGACCGACCCCACCGGCAAACAGAACGTCGCCGCCGATGAGCAATTCGTCTTTGCGCGAGAAGAAGCAAAGGCTGCCGGGACAATGACCTGGCACTTCGAGCACATCCATTTCCAGGCCGAGAAATTCTCTCGCTGGCGTCTCCTCAATCAGAAAATCCGGCTTCACCAGCTCGAGCTCCAATTCGAAACCGAAGCTGCGGAAAAACTCCGGATCGGAAATCATAGGCTCAGTTTGAGGGTGACAACCGATCTGGCAATTGAAGTGCCGCTTAATTTTTGCCGCATCCGGGACGTGATCGTAGTGCCCATGCGTGAGAAGCAGAAGCTTTACATCGACATGGCATGATTCGAGCCACTTGCAGGCACCATCGGGTGCGTCGAACAGAATCCAGCCCTCCGGGCCCTCAACAAGATAGCAATTGGTCTCGAAAATACCGCCACAGAAGGTTTTGTAGGTCAACACGCAGAATTGTAGCCGAGGTTTAATAATGACGAAGCACGAATGACGAATATCGGAATGACGAAGCCCGAACGGGTGTTGTCATTCGAACATTCGAGCTTCATTCGTCATTCGTCATTCGGATTTCGTCACTCCGTTATTGAATGTTTGTCCATATCGGTTGTCTCATCTCCTTACATGTCGATTTTGAGTCGCCATCTTGCGCTCCGGTCTGAAATCTGCGAACATGAGAAACCACTTTTTCCTCGAATGAAACGTTTTGGTTCATTGCTGGCCGCTTCTGCGGTCCTTTTTATCTTCGCGGTAGGGCCCCAGCCGGTCATGGCGAAGGCGGATGCAGAGAATATTTGCGTCTCGGTCGGCCGGCTTCTGGAGGAAGGGCATTACACGCAACAAAAGCTCAACGATGAGCTGTCGAAGAAATTTCTCCAGACTTATCTCGAGTTGCTCGATTACAGTCATCTCTTTTTCACGCAGAAAGATGTCGATGCACTCAATGCGAAATATGGCACCGCGCTCGATGATGACGTTCTTCTGGGCAACCTGAAACCAGCCTACGAAATTTACGATCTCTATGCCAAACGCGTGGATGAGCGTGTCGCCAAGGTGAAGGAGCTGCTCAAGCAGCCCATCGATTTTAAGACCGACGCTACGATTGAGCTCAGCCGCCAAAAATCGACCTGGCCCAAAGATGAGGCCGAAGCCGATCAGCTCTGGCGCGGCCGCGTCACGAACGAACTGTTGCAGGAACATTTAAGCGAGCACCCGCTCGAGCCCGGGCCGCAACTGGTGACACGGCGTTACGATCGCCTCGCCCGCAATGTCCACGAGGAAGACAGAGACGAACAAGTAAAGCTCTTCCTCGACGCGCTCGCACAAACTTACGACCCGCACTCCGAGTACCTGAGCAAGGCCGACCTGAAGAATTTCAGCATTAACATGGGCCTCTCGCTCGTTGGAATCGGCGCCATGCTCCGCAGCGAAGATGGCTACGCCAAGATCGAGAGCCTCGTTCCGGGTGGGCCCGCCCAAGCGGATGGACGATTGAAAGTGGGCGACCGAATTACCGCCGTGGCGCAAGGCCCGGCCGACTATGTCGATGTTCGCGAGATGCGGCTGGACAAAGTAGTGGAGATGATTCGTGGCAAAAAAGGCACGCATGTGCGCCTGCTCGTGATTCCATCAGACGCCGCGGACCCTTCCCGCCGAAAGGGTGTCGAGCTCGTGCGTGATGAGATTAAGCTGAAGGATCAAGAAGCGCGCGCGGACATCATTATTAGGAAAGATGAGAACGGCGACCCGATAAAACTCGGCTGGATCACGCTCCCCTCGTTTTATGCCGACATGGATCATCACCAGAAGAGCACCACGCGCGATGTGCTGGCGCTGCTCAAGCGACTAAAGAAGGAAAACATCGCTGGGTTGGTGGTCGATCTTCGGCGCAACGGCGGCGGCTCACTCGAGGAAGCGATTTCGCTCACCGGGCTGTTCTTGAAATCCGGGCCGATCGTGCAGACGAAGGATTTTCACGATCACATCTCAATTTCGACCGATCCCGATCCGGGCATCGCTTATACCGGACCGCTGATAGTATTGACCAGCCGGCAAAGCGCCTCGGCGAGCGAAATTTTTGCGGCGGCGCTTCAGGATTACGGACGCGCTGTGATTGTTGGCGACAAGAACACCTTCGGGAAAGGCACGGTGCAAACGATCCTCGAGATCGGACGATTCACCTCGCTGCTGGGTAGCCGTTCGCAGGATGATGGTGCGCTCAAGTTGACTATCCAAAAGTTTTATCGCATTGCGGGTGGCTCGACGCAGCTCCACGGAGTCGCTTCCGATATCGTGTTACCGAGTTTGAGCGATCTCCCGGAGCTTGGAGAAGGGGCGCTGAAGAACTGCCTGCCCTACGATGAAGTGGCCAAGGCGAAGTACACCAAATGGTCGGACACGCATTCGCTTTTCCTCGATCAATTGAAGCGACGCTCAGCAGAACGCGTTCAGAACGAACCGGAGTTTCATTACGTCTCGGAAGACATGGAGCGGTTGCGTCAGAAGCTCAATGATAATCGGATCTCACTGAATGAAGGTGTCCGGCGCAAGGAGCTCGAGGACGACAAAATTCGCAAAGAAACGCGCTCGAAAGAACGCCTGGCACGTCATGAAGAAGAGCCGCGCATCTATCGTCTCACGCTCGACACCGTCGATAAGCCAAATCTCCAGCTGATCATGTTTCCGGGAAAGCTGGCTGCTGCGAAAAAGAGCGGAGTTTCCACAAAGGTCGCACCTGAAGCTGCCTCTGATGAGGATTCGGATTTGATCGGCGGCGAGAACGACGACACCAAGGAACCCGCTGTGGATCCTGAGCGCGACGAGACATTGAATATTCTCAGCGATCTTGTCGATCTGACGCGTGGTCCCAAGACGGCCAGCGTCCATCCGTAGCCCGGCAGGCTTTTGGGGACTGGCGATTCTCAGGGCCGCCAAATGGGCGGGACAAAGCGCCTATCGAAGTACGGATCGAACCGTGGATCCACAAACGGATTGCGTTCTCTGAACATTGCGGATCGCGATTGTCCGGAATAACGGCCGCGCGGGGTCCGGCCAAACACAGTCACCGGAGTTCCGACTTCCACGGCGTTGTAAAACGCGATCGCGTTTTCCTCCGGCAGACGCACGCAACCGTGCGACGCCGGGTAGCCTGGCAAGTAGCCGGCGTGCATTCCGTTCGCCCCATCAAACCGCATGAAATAACGCATCGGCGCGGGAATGAATTTGCCGCCGCGCGGCACCGGCATGTCCGCGTCGGCGTCCGGAACGATGGTGTTGCCGCGCGCATCCACGATCTTGCCGTACATGTTCGAGAAATGATTGAGTTCTTTCTCGATTACTTTGAAAGCGCCGTTCCCGGTAATATGTCCGTAGCGGCCGGTTGAAACGGGCGTCGAAAGGACGACGTGGCCATTTCGAATAAGATACGCAGTCTGTTCCTGCAAATCGATCTCGACCGACGTTTGCGCCCGCAATGAAATGATTGTGCAGAACAAGATCGTTAATCCCAACAACGCCTTCACAAGACTTTGAACCCGCGCGCGGTAGAAAAGTCTCAGATGTCGATTCTGTTTCGTGGTGGCGGCCCGACGGCTGCCGGGCTGCTTGTCTTTGAGTTCGCAGGCGACACGCCTGCCTCTACAGTGCGACAAACCCCGTCCTCGGCGACTCACGTGGA
>JBAQJG010000769.1:0-2233 GCA_049300145.1 Chthoniobacterales bacterium
TGGTGATCGAGACGAGGCATCCCCAGACCGCTTCGCCTAAGACGACGGCTATCACGATCCGGCTGATCCATTTCCTCGAATCCGCTTGGGACGATTCCGGAGCGGACCTGTTCAGAATCTCATCCACGGCTTGGATTCCATCGTCGATTCTGACACATTCGAGAACGATGGGGGAAGAAGGTAAAGACTGAAGGTATTTTCTATCAATATCGGACCAGATGCAGAAGGAATTCTCGTTGCACCGTAATGCTCAGTTGGTGTAATCGAGGCCGTTTACAACACTTGTCCCGCCCGCCAGTATTTCTACGACCCTGTCCCACGGCTCAGGGGTCTTGCGCGAAACGAATAGGAATGGCGTCGTGCCCAATGAAGACCGCGAGCGAAGAAAACTCCTATAGCTCCGAAACGCCTATTCTGCTTCAATGGACACCGGCAAACGAATCTAGAGGAGCCCTAAATGGACATTCACCCATCCCAGGGGCCAATTCGCTCATTCAAAGACTTCGTTCTTCATCTACTCACGGTAATAATTGGGATTCTCATCGCGCTCTCGCTCGAAGGTTTGCTTAAGTGGCACCATCACCGAGCGCTCGTCCAGGAGGCACGCTCCAATCTAGCGTCCGAGATTCGTGAAAATCGACAGCGCCTTACAAAGGGATTGGACAGTGCCCCCGACGCTGAGCAGCGGCTTAAGGCGACGATTGAAGCAATCGACAACTATCGTAGGAAACCCACTCCCCGCACGCCCAATCTGGATTGGTCTTACGGACTTTTCCCGCTCAATGCAACGGCTTGGAGCACCGCCAAGAGTACCGGCGCTGTCAGCTACATGCATTACTCTGAGGTCCAAGGTTACACGCGCGTCTACGTGGTGCAGGATCAGTTCTTGTCGCTCCAGCAACGCACCTTAGAGAAATGGCTCGACCTCCAGAAATGGGGTACACGGGCGAGCCCTCCCGGTGGCTTTTCAAAGCTCAATAGTGCCGAGTTGGCCGAGGTCGAGGACGAAGCTAGCGCAGCGCTCATCCATACTCAGACAGAGGAAAGCATTGCAAGATCCTTAGTGCAGGAGTACGCGAAGGCACTCCAAGAGAAGTAAGTGCTCTTGCCTGCGAGCGTGGCTACTGGACTCCTAGCTGAACCGCAGTCGTGGATGAATCACAACTGGATCGCGCGTGGGGCTTCGATCAGATAGCTGTTGTAGACGAACCAGGCCCATGACCGCCTCAAACCAGAAACTGGGTGAGTCAGGATTCTGCCGATAAATTTCCGGTCCGTCGAATCTTGGGCGGGCAGCTGAAAGCCAAAAGATGTTCGGGCGGTGCTTAAGAAATTGATTCTATGGTGCATAGGCACCAGCCGCTGACCGCCAACTTTTGCACCGAAACAAACTGTCGCTATTGGGGTTACCCTCTTCAACCGAACTGTTTTGACGGCGAAGTATGAGTATAGAAGTCTGCGAAGGCAAACGTTACGGACACCATCTTTCCCCCACTGGCGCAACCCCCAGAAGTGTCCTTACCCGCAAAGAACGAGAGATGATTCGGCTGATTGCCGATGGCGTGAGTCCCCGAGTCATCGCGCCGCGACTGGGGTTAGGGGAAATCCAACTCAGAACATGTCTCGATTCCGTCTTTGCAAAACTGGCGATGTCGGGTGGACTAATATTGCTGTCCCGGAAAGCACGCTAAAGATCGTTGCAGCAAGTTTCGCGTGTTGACCAGAACGGGTTGGCCTCTGCGATCGATTGTCGCGGTACATCAGGCCCGCGACCGGTGACGAGGAAACGACGAATGAATTCCTTGACTACTGCGTCGCCACGGGTAACCCAACTGCAGATGGAGCGAACATGCACGCAACCCAGAAAAACGAGCGTGAGGTAGGCGAAGGTCTCCCCAATCCGCTATTGAACCCGATGATCAATCCTCTCCTCGGGAAGAATCTCGGGCGTTGGGCGAACGTGTATTACACAACGCCGGTCGAAAAGCGCGAGCAGGCGGTGCTCGATCTTTTGCGCGAATTGGAAAGCGCACGGAAGCCGCAGCGTGAAGATACTGCTGCGCATCAAGACTTCTGTGATCTATACGGAGTGGAACTGAAGACAGGCAAGAATAGCAATCCTGCGCAACAAGTAACTGCGCCTGCTCCTCAGCTTCCGCCACCGACCATCGAACGAAGAGTGGAAGATTGGCAATGGCCCTCCGAGAAAGACTTGGTGGAATCTGGCACGGCC
>JBAQJG010000770.1:0-5069 GCA_049300145.1 Chthoniobacterales bacterium
CAGTATTCCAATCCATCTCCAGCCGGCGGATATCGTCGTTCGATAGCTCCCGGATGCCACGCACGGAAGAACCGCGCTGCAACACATTCATCAGTTTGCCCGACAGCTCGCCGAGAATGTCCAGCCGGCTGAAAATATGTTCCGTCTCTTGCAAGAGATGTGAGCGAATTTCGGTAAACTGACGCTCCTGCTCAGCCGAGACGATTGGCTTCGCCTTGTCCAGCCCGTAGGTAATGAAGTCATGCAGCTTTTTCCAGTTATCCAGCTGGAGAGTGAGCAGGCGAAGCTTGGCTTCGAGTTCTTGATCCCTCATGATTGCGATTCTTGCGACTGTTCAGGGGGCACGCCGACGAGTTCGAGCGTCTCGTCGAATTTCTGCAGGTTATCGAGCAACAGATGTGCCCAGGGGCGATCGACCGTTTCCACCTGGCTAATGATCCCTTCCTCAAAATAAAACCGTCCTTGCCGCCACCGGAAAATTTCCGCCACCGCGGCTTCGCCTTCGAGCGATCCAAAGACGGCGTGACGTATCGATCCGTGATGCAGATAGATTTCGCTGTTCCCCCGGCCGGATTTGAAGGTAAAACGTCCGCTCCGCTGGCTCAAACAGCTCATCTGTAGGATTTCCGCGGCTGAGAATTGATTCAGATTACCGATGAGCGAATGACAAGGATCGACCCCCTCAGCCGCCGTCCCGGCTTGCCTCCCCAGCGACTGCACAAAAGTCTTGAGGAGCCGCTCCATCCGGCGCTTGCTTTGCTCGCTTAAGAGCAAAGTGATCTCTTGCTGCGCCGCGGTGGCAGCAGCTTCGGCTTCGGCCCGGTCCGGCGCCAAGCAAATAATCTTGAGCGAGGGAAAATGCTGCCGGACGTTCGTGGCTTGCTCCAGCGCCAATTTCGACTCCCCTTCCACGACAAAAGCGTCGAAATTCTCGGCCAGAAGAAACGAGACCGCTTCGGAAAGGGTTCGTACAATGCCGGTTTCGACCCCTTCCATCGCGTCGAAGATGGCCAGTTCCTTGTCTTGAAAGACAGGATCTGCGTTCAGGATGAGGAGTCGGGTTCCCACAGTTACTAAGCGTCAAAAGCACGTAGCAGGAACCTTGCCCGACGCCTTCGGAAAACCGCCATCAATCGTTTCTTTCGCCAATCTCCGCGCGGAGGCGGCGCGTGGCATAGGCGTCTGGCGCAATCTCGTGCGCCGTCCGGAAATGTACCTTCGCCACCTCACGTAGGCTCTGCGGCCCGCTCTTTTCCACAAGCTTTTTTGCGGTCTCTTTTACGCTAGCCGACACCCCTGGCTCCAAGACCAAACCGATCGCTTTCCCCCGCCGCTCCAGCCAACCGATGAATGCTTCACGTGCCAGAATCGACGCCGCCGCTACCGCGATATCGGATTCCGCCTTCGGCCGCTGTTGAATCTTAATTTTGCGGCCATGTTGCAAAAGTGCTCGTTTGATGACACGCGCATCCGCAAATTGATCCGACAACGCGCGCGGGCAATCCGGTTTTTTTGCCAGCAGATTTTCAATGACGCGCGCGTGCCCCCAGCCGAGCAAACTGTTCAGGTTCGCAAACTTCTCATAAAGCTCGTTATACCGTTCCGGACCGATCAGCACCGTCTCAATCAAACCGCCGGCAGTTTTCCGGATAATCTGGGCAAGCGTCCGAATGCGCGCATCCGAGCCGATTCGCTTGCTGTCCTGAACGCCCGCGTCCAGAAGCTTGCGCGCGATCCCACGATCGACATACACGCCTGAAATCACCAGCGGTCCAAAGAAATCGCCCTTCCCGCTTTCATCAACGCCGAAATGCGGCTCGAACATCTCGGGCGCATGCACTTCTTCGTAACCCAGTTTGGCTTCACCAAAAATTTTCGGCTCGAGCTCGAACTGAACAAACTCCTGCACACCCTTGCCCTGCACCAAAACCTTCGGTCCCTTCTCATAAGCCGCGACGCTCAACTTGTTCTTTTGTGCGAAGAAAAGCGTGTACTGTTTTGGCGTAAACTGAAAACCGAGTTCCTCGAGCAGCGCACGAAGTTTCGTCGCCTGCTCCGCCGTCAAGGCATGTGTGTACGAGTTCATCTTGCCAGCAAAAAACGCTCAATGTTCAACTTCGAACGCGCAACGTTCAATGATCTTCTGAATTCAATCCGTGCTCGGGCAGACATTCGGAGTTGCACGCTGAGCGCTTGGCACACCGTAGTCTTGCGAAGGCCGGTTGAGCGTTGCACGTTTCTACCAACCTGATCTCGCCACCAGACTCCCGCAATTTCCGCTCCGCGTTGCTGCGCTGGTATCGCCGTCACGGCCGTGATCTGCCGTGGCGCCGCACCCGCGACCCATACGCCATTCTCGTTTCGGAGTTCATGCTCCAGCAAACGCAGGTCGCCACCGTTCTTTCTTATTATAATGAGTGGCTGCGCCGATGGAGCGATTTCTCCGCCCTGGCGCGTGCTTCGGAATCGAGCGTGTTGCATGCCTGGCAAGGCCTCGGCTACTATGCACGAGCGCGAAATCTTCACGCAACCGCCAGGATTGTCGTGGATCGATATGGCGGACATCTTCCGAGAACAATCGCGCGCACACTAGCACTGCCGGGCATCGGGCGATATTCCGCGCACGCCCTCGCCAGCTTCGCCTTCGATGAATCCGTGCCAATCGTCGAAGCCAACACCGCTCGCGTCCTGTCCCGGCTTTTCAATTTCCGCAGGCCAATCGATTGCACAGTGGGTCGCGAAGCACTCTGGAATTATGCGGCGTCCCTGCTCCCCAAGCGCTCTGCCCGCGTTTATAACTCCGCCCTGCTCGATCTCGGCGCGCTAGTCTGTCTTCCACACCAGCCCAAGTGCGCGATTTGTCCCGTGAAGAAATTTTGTCGCCCCAAGAACCCGCAAACTCTCCCGATCAAAAAAATCCCGAGCCCGCCAAAAGACCTGACCGATGCGCGCGCCTTCACTTTCCGTCGCAATCGAATTCTGCTCGAGCAATCATGCGGCCGCTGGCACGGCATGTGGATTCTGCCCCCGGCGGGGGCAAGATCGGCAATCACCCGCCCAATTCATACGTCGATCTTCCCTCTCACGAATCACCGAATCACGTTGAAAGTCTTCGCGCAGCCGGCACCTCGCACTCGCGCACGAGGGCAAGGGCGTTGGTTCTCAATCGCTCAGCTCGCCTCGATTCCGCTTCCTTCTCCGCACCGCCGGGCAGTCGAGCAACTTCTCGCCAAGCAACCACAAAAGCTTGGCAGCACCCTCGCCGAAGCCTAACTTCGTTTCGCATGAGCCAAATCGAAATGCTGCGCGACGCCCGCTTCGGTTTCAATCGAGAAACATCCTGACTTATGAGCAGCATGACCGGTTACGGCCGCGCCGAGACCGATCACGGCGGGGCAAAGTTTAGCGTCGAACTCAATTCCGTGAACCGGAAACAGAGCGACATCGTGGTCAATCTGCCACGCGATCTCGCCGAGCTTGAGCCACGCATTCGCCAGACGATCAACGAAAATATTTCGCGCGGCCGAACCAATGTCGTCGTGACTTTTCACAACGGCCCAAACGGTGCGCGTAACCTCGCCCTCGATACCGAATTGGCCCGCTCCTATCACGAAGCGATGCGCGCCCTTCAAAAAGAGCTCGATGCGCCGGGCGAGATCACGATCAGCACAATTCTCCAAGCGCCGGGCGTGATGCGCTTTCCGGAACAAGCCGTGAGCGCAGAAGAAGCATGGCCCGCGATCGATCGCGCACTTCGCGCCGCCCTCGCCGATTTGATCAAGATGCGCGAACGCGAAGGCAGACATCTGGCCAAGGACTTGATCCACCGGCTCAAAGCGATGCGGAAAAAACTCAAGGAAATCCGCGCCCTTCATCCCGAGGTGGTAAAAAGATATCGTACCGCGCTGCTCGATCGCCTGCAAAAGGCCGCTCTGCCGATCGCGGCTGACGACGAACGTTTGCTGAAAGAAATTTCCTTCTTCGCCGACCGCGCCGACATCTCGGAGGAATTGACGCGCGTGGAAAGTCACCTCGCGCAGTTCGCGCATCATCTTCGCAAGAACGAGCCGGTCGGCCGTACGCTCGAATTCATCACCCAGGAGATTTTTCGCGAACTCAATACCCTCGGCGCAAAGGCAAACGATGCTGCCATCTCGCAGCGCGTCGTCGCCTGCAAAGCGGAGCTGGAGAAAATTCGCGAGCAAGTCCAGAACCTTGAATAAACAGTTCGACCGACACGGAATTCTTTTCGTCATTTCCGCGCCATCCGGCGCGGGAAAGACGACACTCGTCGAGGCGCTTCGCCAAAGCCCCGATTTTGTTTACTCGGTTTCTTGCACCACGCGGACGCCACGCGCCGGAGAGATTGAAGGCGAAGATTATCAGTTTTTGTCCGCCGCCGAGTTTCACGCGCGGGCCAAGGCCGGGGATTTTCTCGAGTACGCGCAAGTCCACGGAGATTATTATGGAACATTACGCAAACCGTTGCTTTCGAATCTGAAAAACGGCGTTGATGTTTTGATCGACATCGACACGCAAGGCGCAGCCGCCATTCGCAACTGCGACGATCCATTCATTCGCCAGGCGTTGGCCGATGTTTTTATTATGCCGCCCGATCTCGACGAACTCCGCCGCCGTCTCTTGAAGCGCGGAACGGAAACGGCCAAGCAGATCGACTTGCGTCTCGTCACCGCCGCGCGCGAGATGGAATTGTGGCGTGATTATCGCTACACCATCATCAGCCGGTCGGTTGAAGAAGATTTGCAAAAATTCCGGCATATCATGGGCGCGGAACGTTATTTGAGCCGGCGCCTCGCCCAGAAGTAATTGTCGATCTTTCATGGAAAGAGATTCAAAACGCAGAAGCGAAAGAACCAGCGCACGAAAAGTCGTGCGCCTTCGTTCGACCACGAGATCAATTGTGCTCGGCGTCACCGGATCAATCGCCGCCTACAAATCCGCTGAACTCGCCAGTCTGCTCGTCAAGCAAGGTCATCAAGTTTTTGTCGTGATGACACAGGACGCGATCGAATTCATTTCACCGCTCACATTGCGAACGCTATCCAAAA
>JBAQJG010000771.1:0-1813 GCA_049300145.1 Chthoniobacterales bacterium
GGTGGGAATGAGAAGCGGCGTCTGGGTTAATGGGCAATTGCATTTGCCCTCGCTTCCGAAATCTGCACGAGCATCGCTCAACGAAAAGATAGCCAGTGCGGTCGCAAATTCTGATCGCGAGCAAGACAACTTTCGCGTCAATGTCGATGGCACACGTCAGCTCTTGTTTTACAAGCGACTTAATCCTGGGTCGCTCTTTCCAGCCGCTTACGAAATTTCCGTTTATCCACTAGCCTATTCGATGGCTCAGCTGCATCGCCTCCGCTGGCAGATTGGTGGCGCGGGCGCGCTGCTTTTGTTAGGCGGTTTCGTCGCAAGCCATGTGGTTGCGCTCAGGTTCTCGGCACCGGTGAAAAAACTTGCGCTGGATTCGGAGCAAAATCGCGCGCAACGAAAACGCGCCGAAGCCGCACTTGCTTCCACCACGCAGGAATTGGAAAGGTCGGCGCGATATTCTGCCGATGCCTCCCATCAGTTAAAAAGCCCGGTCACGGTTCTTCGTGTCGGCCTGGAAACATTGCTGACGCGCGAAGGTTTCAAGCCGGAAGTTTACGAGGAGTTATCCGCCCTTCTCCATCAAACGCATCGTTTGACTGGCGTAATCGACGATTTGCTTCTTTTGTCGCGCGTAGATGCTGGGCATCTTCAAATTGCGTCCACACCTGTGAATCTTAGTCAGCTGGTCAATGAGTGGCTTGATGATCTTAGCGCGCTTCCAGATTCGCCTGATGTAAAAATCGAGAAAGAATTTCCCGCCGGTTTATTTGTGGCCGGAGAAAAACGCTACACGTCGCTGATTGTGCAGAATCTTCTTGAGAACGCACGAAAGTACAACCGCGCCGGTGGGTTGATTCGAGTAAGCGCGTCGCGCGCCCGCGAGGTCACGAATGTTGTGTTGAATATTGGGAACACGGGGCGCACAATTCCGCCTGGCGAAAACATCTTCGAGCGCTTTCATCACCGCTCGACTCCCTCGGTCGCGTCGGGTCACGGGATCGGTCTAAATTTGGCGCGCGAGCTCGCCAGACTGCACGGTGGCGATTTATGCCTGGTTCGCTCGGAGAACGATTGGACTGAATTTGAAGTGCGCTTTCCTGCTGCGGACGGGGTTAATGCAGTTGCATGAAGCTGCGCGTCCTTAGCCTGTGCTTCTTTGCCTGCACGGCGTGCGCATTCGATATCGATGATTACTTCGACCGGCTCGACACAGCGCTTACCGTTTCGGCATTTCATGATAATCTGCGCGCACGATTGAGCGGGACGCTTGATTTAGAGATTTACAACTTCCAACAGCCGGCGCCGGATCTTATCGATAGCAAGATCGACACTCTTTTTAATCCGCGTTTGACACTGTTTCTCGACGCGCAAGTGGGCTCGCAGATATATTTCTTCGCGCAATCACGGCTCGATCGCGGTTTCGATCCGACCGATCACGGAGCCCAGATTCGGCTCGACGAATATGCGTTGCGCATCACGCCGTGGGATGATGGTCGCTTGACGGTGCAAATCGGCAAGTTCGCCACCGTGGTCGGCAACTGGGTCCCGCGGCACCTGTCGTGGGAGAACCCGTTCGTCGACGCACCGATAGTCTATGAGAATGTCACCGCCATTCGGGACAAATACGCTCCGGTTTCACCATTCGATTTCATCTACGGGCCCTTGTACTACCAGAAGTACGTATTCAATCCTGTAATCTGGGGACCTAGTTATGCGAGTGGCATTTCTTTATCCGGCCGCCTGGATCGATTTGATTACGCGGTTGAAATGAAGAATGCGTCTCTCTCATCGCGGCCGGAATCGTGGAACGTTACGG
>JBAQJG010000772.1:0-18526 GCA_049300145.1 Chthoniobacterales bacterium
AGCCGAAAACTTCCGATGCGTATCGCGAATTATTGCGAGAGCACGAAGAGTTGGTGCATGTTACGATCGAGACGCAGGTCTGCCGTGAACATCACGAATCGGTGCCAACCTCTTGAGGGTTCGCTTCGCTAGCGCCGTGCAGTGTTGACTCTGAGCGTGAGGCCATTTCCGATTGCAACACGATTTTTCAGCAAGAGCGACAACATGAACGGCAAAATCATCCTATGGCAGGTCGTATCGGCGTACTCGTTCGCTCTTGTCGGTGGCGCGGTCAGCGCGCTGCTGCGATTGGCGCACAAGCCGCTTTGTGCACTGATCAGTTTTGCAGCAGGAACGCTCCTTGGCGTAACGTTGTTTGCCATTATACCCGAGAGCTTGGAAAACAGCAGTTGGTGGGCGGTGGCGCTGGCGGCAACGACGGGATACGCGCTGTTTTTCCTTATCAGCAAGTATGTTCATCACGTTTGCCCCGCGTGCGCAGCCAGTCACTTCGATGAAGATACGACGCGCCATTTCAGCGAGATCGCCACAGCGTTGATTGTTGCATTGGCAATTCATAGCACGACTGATGGTCTGGCTCTCGGGATCGGTCGGGAGATTCATGCGGCCACGGCAGCTAAGTGGTCGTTATTCCTGGCTTTGTGTATTCACAAATTTCCTGAAGGCTTCGCTCTCGGCAGTCTCTTGATCGGCGCCGGCTTTGCGCGCTTAGCCACGGTCGGTTGGGTTGCGGCAACCGAAGCGACCACGCTCCTCGGTGGTGTAATCGGATTTTTTTTCCTGGCAAACGCTTCGACCTTTTGGCTCGGCCTGATCATGGCGCACGTCGGCGGCGGATTTATCTATCTGGCTGCACACGCCATCCTGGGCGAAATGATGAAGCACGGGAAGGCACTGGTAGTAACAAGTTTTTTTGCCGGATTTGCTTTGATCGGGGCCCTAAACATTTGCTTGAGAATGCTCGTACCCTAGCAATTGCACTTTTACTCATTCCGTTACCGCGACCGCGTCCACTCTTGATCGACGGGTTCGGCGCTACGGTACTTACAGAGCGGCAAGTTCCCTTTGTGATTCTTCATCGGGATAGAAGAGGCCTTCAGCGGTAGCGTAACACGAACGCAGTCCGAAAAATGACGCCGGCTCCAAAGGATGCGCAGTTTGGGCGATGACGTTGTGCAGCGGAGGTGGGAAGTCGATTCGGCGAGGCTTTTTTCCCCAGAGAGCGTGGAATAAAACAAGGCCAAGCCGGTCTCTATTAGTGTCGATGCACTCAACCATTAGTCAGATATTATATCCTAATAGGCAGGCGTTCTTTGAAAAACTGGCACTGAGTTTGCCGCCGCAGCCAGCGATCAAGATTGGACCGGCGCCTCTCCCTAGCGGAGAGCGCAGGCCAGGATTGCTGAATATGCGGAGAGCGGTGCCGGCTGAAAGCCTGAGCACGGCGCAACGGAGCATGGCGAAGAGCCGAAGCATTTTATTGAAACCGGCGACGGGCTGCGACGAAGTCTGACAAGCTGAGACTTATGAGAACGCCGCTTTCAACCGTGATCCTCAAAGTTTTGGCGTGGTTCGCATATCCAGCGTTGTTCGCCTTGGTCAAGTTTGCGCGCTGCATCGACAAGCAGCGCTGCCGATGGCGGCTTCCGGCGTTGCGCCCGTGACCTCAAGACCGATCGCAATTTACTACGAACATCCGGATTGGTTCCAGCCGCTGTTCGCGGAGCTCGATGCGCGCCGCATCAATTACGTGAAGTTGGATGCGTCCTGTCATTCATACGATCCGGACGCGGGGGGCGTAGATTTCTCGCTATTCTTCAACCGCATGAGTGCATCGGCGTATCTACGCGGGAACGGTAAAGGAATATTTTTTACGCATAATTACCTCGCGCATCTTGAAGCGTCTGGCGTTCGCGTAATCAACGGCAGTCGAGCCTTTGCCGTGGAGACGTCCAAAGCGTTGCAACTTCAGCTGCTCAACACGTTGGGCTTACCGTTTCCGAAGACTCGCGTCGTCAATTGCACGGATGAAATACTTGCCGCGGCACGGCAACTCGGATTCCCGCTGCTGGTGAAACCAAACATCGGCGGACGCGGCGCTGGCATCGTGCGTTTTGATTCGACCGAGGAACTCCGTGCCGCCATCGACGAAACCAAGTTGGAATTGGGGATCGATCAGACTGCACTCGTCCAGGAATTGATCCCGGCGCGCCATGGTCACATTACTCGTGTAGAAACGCTAGGCGGCAGGTTTCTCTACGCGATCGACATCCTCACCACTGGCGAAACTTTTAATCTCTGCCCAGCTGAAATCTGTCAGGTCGAAAGCGTCGCCGCGTTTCTCGAAGCTCAGCCGAGCGATCCACCGAAAGCCGGATTGAAAGTGGAGGGTTACACGCCGCCACAGGAAATAATTGATACAGTCGAAAAAATCGTCGGTGCCGCGCAAATCGAAGCGGGCAGCGTTGAATACATCGTCGACGCTCGCGATGGCGGCATCGTTTATTACGACATTAATGCCCTTTCCAATTTTGTTGCGAACGCGCCTCAAATTATTGGCTTTGATCCGCACGTGCGGCTGGTTGACTACCTTGAGGACGAAAAGAAGGGGGCCTAATGCGGTATGGGTATTGGCTCCCAGTCTTCGGCGGCTGGCTGCGAAACGTGGAAGACGAACGGATGGAGGCGACGTGGGGATACGCGAGCCGTTTGGCGCGACGAAGCGAAGAGATCGGGTTCGATCTCACACTGATCGCTGAACTAAACCTCAACGACATCAAGGGCGCCGATGCGCCTGCGCTGGACGCTTGGTCTACAGCCGCAGCCCTGGCAGCGGTGACGAAACGCCTCGAGTTGATGGTTGCGGTCCGTCCCACCTTTCACTCGCCCGCCCTCCTCGCCAAACAAGCCGCGAACATCGATCATATCGCTGGCCCGGGCCGTCTTTCTCTCAATGTTGTTTCATCCTGGTGGGCGGATGAGGCAAAGAAGTACGGTGTCCATTTCGAGCAGCACGATGATCGTTACGCCCGCACGGCGGAATGGCTCGAAGTCGTCGACCAGATGTGGAAACGGGATCACTTTTCTTTCTCCGGAAATTACTATCAGGTGGAGGATACGATCCTGCGGCCAAAGCCAATCTCACAGCCACGGCCCGTGATTTACGCGGGTGGCGAATCGGAAGCGGCGAAGGAATTGATCAGTGAACGCTGCGATGCCTTTGTCATGCATGGAGATCCTCCCGATCGTATCCGGTCCAGAATCGCTGACATGTCCGAGCGAAGAAAAAAGAAAGGTCTCGGTCCTATGACCTTCGGAGTCGCTGCCTACTCGATTATTCGTGACACCGAAAAAGAGGCGCAGAGAGAACTGGCACGCATTACCGACGTGAAGCAGTCCGCCGCCGGCTACGACAATTATCAGCAATGGCTGGCCGGCACAAAGCTTGACCAACATGTTTCGCTCGAAGATTACTCCGTGAGTAATCGAGGATTGCGGTCTGGATTGGTTGGCACACCTGGCCAAATTGCGGAACGCATTGCCGAGTTTGAAGCGGTTGGCGTTGGTCTCCTCCTGCTGCAATGCAGTCCACAATTTGAAGAGATGGAGCGTTTTGCCGAAAACATAATACCAACGATCGATCCTTGAGTGTTCTAACGGATCGCGACCTGGAAAATGCTCGAGCTAGAAGTGGTTGCGTTTGCCAGCTCGCTACTGCCCGCTCGTACTCGGCGCCGCATATGACTTGCGGCATAATAAGAGCCCACGACCAAGATCGCGGCCAATAGTTGAGCAACCATCGTCTCGTAAGTGGGGAACACCGCAAACCACATCCCCATCCAACTAGGGATAACGTTGGCCAGCCAACTAATGTCTGTTCTGGAGATCCAATGCGCGAGTTGCATCTCCTGCGCTTGTTCACCCACTATTACCTGCAAGACGACTCCCAGCAGAATGCCTGTGGCAATCAGCATCTTTCGATGTGGGAGATGCCGGTGCAGAACGAACGTAAGTAGAGCGACCAGCCCCGAGAGGAAAAGGCCGAGCAACGCGCCTCTTAGCACGACGTCGCCGCCCAGTCGCAGATTGTAGCTTTGGAGAAAAAGAACAACTTCGAAGCCTTCGCGATAAAGGGAAGTAAATCCAAGCAGAATCAAACCCCAGAGAAGGGGTTGTCGAGAGCTTTCGCCATTCCAACTGGCGAATAGCGCTTTTCTACGGCGATTATGGGCCCGAATCCAGCCACCCCAATAAATTTTGTGGAAAAACCAGTTCATAATCACAAGCAGAACAATGACCGCGACAAGGCCGGCGCTGCTTGCAAGTCGAGCGCTGATACACTTTCCGTAAGGCGTCCGACGATTTCGACAGCGATGAACCATGTGATTAATGTTGCGACGAACGCTATGCCCGCACCTATCGCAACGGGACGCCGTTGCGCCTGATCGCTTCCGGTCATGCTCGCAGTGATCGCCGCGAGCACCAGGATGCATTCCAGTCCTTCGCGAAATACGAGGATGCCAATATCCATAAACGCTGCGACTGGGCTCGTACCCTGTCGCATCGGGTCGGGTGTGCCATGTTCAGTGATCCCTTGCCAGATGATCAGTGCGATCACAAAAATCGCGGCGCCAAGAACACCAACGTAAAAAGCGGCACGGACTGGAGCGCATCGTGAGAGTGCAGTCATAAGCGCAGCATGGCGGTGAGCTAGCCGCCCCCGCTCACTCGAGTTTTGGATTTGCTCGCCCATCTAACTCATTTCGCAGATGCGCGACTTGGGTTAGGCCATTTCCCGCGCGGGCGGGTATTGGCCGGCGCGCGGTGGGTTCGTGATCGCCATTTATTCTCAGACGTATTCCAGGTCGGCTCGGGCCAACGGAAATCGTGACGTTGATCGACGTCGTACACCGCGCAAACGTCCTTGGGGAAAAGCAGGTCCAGTGTCCAGTCAAATGCCACACGGACCTTCTTGTCCAAGCCGGGCAATTTACTGAGGTAAACTGTCCGCCACATCCACCAGGCGAAGAAGCCCGAGAAATTGAAGCCAAGGATCCGCGCCACACCCATCCGACGCCCGATTGAGGCCAACAACCCGATGGTCTTGAACGAGAATGGCCTTAAACGACGACCTAGTAGCGCTGCCGCGATATTCTGCGCCACAACCCTGCCCTCGCGTATGGCATGTTGCGCGGTTGGTGGATGAGACTGGCCCGGATTTCTGATATCTGGCACAAACGCACAGTCACCCACGGCCCAGATATCAGGCCAATCGGGAACTCCCAAGAATTGGTTTACGAGTAATCGGCCTCGTTCCTTTGCGCAAGGGAGCGAAGAAATGATGGGACTGGGCACGGTTCCGCCAGTCCACACCAAGGTGCGCGATGGAATTGAGACACCATCGGCTAAAAAAACCTCGCTCTCCGTCACGCTCTTGACTCGGGTGTTAAGGCGAATTTCTACACCGCGTCGCGCGAGTACCTTCTCGGCGTATCTTCCCAGGCTTTCACCCAGTTCCGGCAGGATCGCCGGACCAGAATGGACCAGCATAACCCGCAACATATCTTCAGACAAATTAGGGTAGAACGGCAGCGCTTCCCGCACAAAGTCGTTTAAGGCCGCCACCGTTTCCACACCGGCGAAGCCGCCGCCCGCCACTACGAAGGTAAGTAACGACTGCCGGTCGCCGAGATTGCATTCCGAATTTGCCTCTTCCAAATGTCGGATGATTTGAGCGCGCAACTGAATGGCATCACGGAGCGATTTCATTGCTACGGCCAGGCCGGCGAGACCCGGAATGTCATAAAAGTTGGTGATCGATCCCAGTGCGATGACCAGATGATCATAGTCAATCTCTACAGAGTGGTTACGATAACCGTGTGAAATCAGGACCCGCTTGTTTGGCAGATCGATTTGGTTAACGTTGCCCACCAATACCTCAACTTTACGAAGTAACTTCCGGAGGGGGTTTACGATATTTGTGATTTCGAGATCGCTCGCTGCGATCTCGTGAAGCATCGGCGTGAACAAGAAAAAGTTATCATGGCTAACGAGGCAAATCTCCACCGCACTCTGTCGCGCCAGCAATTTCTCAAGGTGCATGGCGGCATAAACTCCGCCGAAACCACCGCCCAGAATGACGATTCGTTTCTTGCCAGACTTAGCGGGTGCCCGGTCAATCATCGCGTTCTTTCGGTCCTCGCTCTGATTGCAGTGCCGGGATTACGGAGCGGATCTTTGCTGGCTTGTTGTGTCCAGTAGTTTTGGCTGCGTCGCTCCGCTGGGGCCGGACTGACTGAGCTCTTTCTCCATCTCATCTCGGGCGGCGCTGAACTCCTTTACCGCTTTGCCCATCCCCCGAGCGAGCTCAGGCAGTTTCTTCGCGCCGAACAGGAGGAATACGATGAGAAGGATTATCATCATGTCCGGCCCAGCAAAATTAAGGATACTAGCGATCATTGGAGTCATAAGCGTGTTTGGTTAGCGGCAAATCGTTCTTCGCTTTATTCAACCAATTTTTCCGATTTATATTCCCGGCGTGTGATGTGCGGCGTCGTTTGGGTCGCCGATATCTGGGAGATGACCGCCTCTCCGCGGCTTTTTTTTGCGAGAATGGAATAAAACGTCGCCATGCCAGTCTTATTAGACAGATGGCAAAGCACTTGAACGTCCTGTGCCGGGCCGAGATATGACCCCTAGAAAATCGCTATGGCTTTACTGTTGAAAGAAGCACATGTTTCCGAACGGGAAGATTTCGAATCGGGTCCGAAGATTGTGAAGTTCGTCGTCGTAAAAAAACACGAAGAGGAACACGCTCAGCCAGCGGAGTTAACTTCTTTTGAAGAGGTGATGCTGCCCCACCTTGATGCCGCCCACAACTTAGCCAGGTGGCTGCTGCGCAACGAACAGGATGCGCAGGATGTGGTGCAAGAGGCGTATTTGCGAGCGTTCAAATCTTTCGCCGGATTCCACGGTTCGAATGGCCGCGCCTGGTTGCTGACGATTGTCCGAAATACCTCCTACACCTTGCTCAAGAAGAACCGTGCCGTTGACCTCACCACACCTTTTGATGAAGAAATACATGCGTCTGGCTACGAGTCTGTGAGTCCCGCGACGATTCTCGAGCATAGTGAAGACGCGGAACTAATCAGGGAAGCAATGGATGAATTGCCTGCGGAATTCCGTGAGATCTTGACGTTGCGACACCAGGAAGGTCTGTCCTACAAGGAAATAGCCGACATCGCGCAAATTCCGCCGGGGACGGTCATGTCGCGGCTCGCCCGGGCGCGTGCCAAACTTAAGGAATGTTTAGCGGCTCGGATCGGTAAGGAGAAGTAAGATGAACTGCGAAGAAGCTAGAAAACTAATGGATGGTTATCTGGATGGCGAACTGGATCCGATTACCAGCCAGACAATCGAACAGCATTTGCGGGAGTGCCATAAATGTGACCAAGCTTACAAAATGAATGGTTCGCTGATTCGTGCGATTGGCAACGCAACCCCTTATTACAAGGCGCCTGCAGAATTGCGTGAGCGAATTCAAGCCTCCTTGCGAGAAGAGATCGCCGAACGGTCCAGGCGCAGCAGTGGCCCTGTTCCGCGCGATGCCCGGCCGCTAATCACAAAAAAGCAGGCAGAACCGCGGTCCATTCTTTTTGGAACTTCATGGAATTGGCTGGCTCTCGCCGCTGCCGTCGTCTTTGCAGCCATTACCGCCTGGAATGTATTGCCCCGATTGCAGCGACCAGGCAATGATCAGTTTCTCGCGACGCAGCTCATCGCCGGTCATGTGCGTTCGCTTATGGCAAACCATCTTAGTGACGTCGCTTCCTCCGACCAGCACACCGTAAAACCCTGGCTGGACGCAAAGCTCGATTTTGCGCCTCCAGTGGTGGACCTTTCCAGTGAGGGATTTCCTTTGATCGGTGGCCGTCTGGATTATCTGGATAACAGACCGGTGGCGGCGTTGATTTACCAAAGACGCAAGCATTTCATTAACCTTTTTGTTTGGCCGGCAGCGCCGGATGAGATCAGAACTCCGAAGACAATAACCCGCCAGGGCTATCAGCTCCTGCATTGGGTTAACTCGGACTTCAACTACTGGGCTGTTTCCGACGTAAGCGATAACGATTTGCAGGCTTTTAAGCAGCAGTTCGAAGCACAAACGTCGCATCATTGACGACGGCCAGAGGCTTTGTCACGGAGACAGGCTTTGGTTGGTTGAGAGCGTTTAGCTCCATCTTTCGGTAACAGCGTTCAGTCCCCTTCTTTAGTGACGGGGGGCTAACGCTTCTTTCAACACCTACATCTGACGTCGTTTCGGTAACGCTCCGCCTTCTGGAACAACACATTCCTACGATGACGGGAATATGCATCGCCACGAAACGGTATGGATAAATGAAAGCTAGTTAATGAAACCAAAACATAGAAAAACTTCCGTTATGTCAGTTTCTTCTAGTCACTATCAAAGGCGCATCGCCAGACGTGTGACCGTGTTGTCGCCGTTTCTGAGACACTTGGATACGGTCACCCTGGCGTTCGTTTTGTTTGTTGCTTTCGCGCTTCTGAGCAGTATTCGCGGCAAGGAGTCCGAAGTCAGAGATCTGGTGTCGACCAAAGGCGCGAAGATTGAAGTCGTCATCGATAACTTCAGTTTTTCACCCAAGACATTCACGGCACCGGTCGGCGCAACGGTAACCTGGACCAACCACGATGGCGTGCCGCACGTCGTGACGAGCGCTGACGAGCAGTTCAAAAAGTCGCCGGTATTGAAAACCGGGCAGCGTTTC
Source organism: Chthoniobacterales bacterium (assembly GCA_049300145.1). Lineage (GTDB taxonomy): Bacteria > Verrucomicrobiota > Verrucomicrobiia > Chthoniobacterales > UBA10450 > AV133. The sequence continues at coordinate 8,790 of JBAQJG010000772.1, forward strand.
TCCAACACCTTCGCTACCACAGGAACTTATTCTTACTTCTGTTCTATCCACCCTCGGATGACAGGCAAGATCATCGTCAAGTAACCATCAACCACAACCCAACTCTATGAAATCAACATGCTGTTCGCTCTTTTTGAAAATCACTTTATTGATTGTATCGCTGACCTTCTACTTGGGCAGTTCAACGTACGGGCAAGCGAGAGATAGGAATGTGCTATCTCCCGGCCCTGTCCGACCAGGGAGTTTGGACTATCGCACCGAGTTGCCTCAAGGTCATCTAAAGGTCTATTCGGTCACTGGTGAATCCAACGATGGCGACGCGTGGTACTTTCCGCGCAGCTCTTTTGTCATCTACACGATCGATGGAAAGCTCTTTAAAACCGTCGAAAGCCAGCATTCTGCGGACGATATAATTCCCGAGGTAGTGAGGTTGCCTGTTGGAACTTACACGGTCGTAGCTCGATCAAAGAGAGACGGATATGTTCGCATCCTCGTTGTTATTAAGGAAGGTCAACAGACCATCCTCGACTTGGATCTTTGGGGAAAGAAGACGCAGCCCATTTAAGCGCGCAACTGACCGTTCGCGAACTTAACGGGCATCATTAGACGAGGCTTCTCCAAAGACCATATGCATCCGTTTGACATTAAAGCAGCCCTGCTTGCAAAACACGCGCAGCACCCTGTAATCATTCATTTTCCGATCGCCTTGTTCATCATCAGTGTGGCGTTTGATCTGTTCGGGATCTGGAGAAAGAATCCAACGATGGTAAAGACTGCATACTATAATCTTGTGGCGGCCGCGCTGACGGCACCAGTTGCCATTGCCACCGGGTTGACGGCATGGCAGTGGCAACTGGAAGGGGCAAAACTTAAAGGAAACTTGCTCCTGCATATGGTCTTCGCACTGTCAGCAAGCGCAATGATTTGGCTGCTGTGCGCGTGGCGCGTTCGCCAGCGGAGATTTCCAGAACGAACGCCAGGCATCATCTATCTCGCTCTCGCGCTTGCCACGGTGTTATTGATCGCGCTCGCCGGACATTTGGGCGGGATCGTCAGCGGTGTTGAGACTGGAGCGACCTGAGGTATGGCGTCCTCTGCTGTTTTTATGTCCAAAGAGCGAGATGCCACCATCTCTTAACATCAAAAAGAACGCATGGCTTCGGGATTGAGCAATGAGTTTGAGGCAAGGTACGGCGATCGCGTCCGGAAGATCCGTGAAGCCGCCGCCGCCGCGATAAAAGAATTAAGCCTTTTCCGTTCGGCGGGGCCGGTGACACAAGAAGCACTCGATGCAGAAGTCGCACGTATCGCGCGAGAGAAGTTGCAGCCATACGGATGTGATCTCGTTGTTTGCCGAATGGATGACGGCATCTCGCGATTCTTAATCAAGGTCCAGAGTACTGGGAGACGATACGATCTGATTAAGAGTTTTTTCCATCGTGACGACGGATTAATTCCAAGAGCGGAGGCCTGACTTGTGGCCCTTAACCTTAAAGGAAATAACGCTGTTGCAACCGGTGGGAAACATTCCGTTGGGCCAGTAGCGGCGGTCATCAACTTGGTAGCAGGATAAGTCGCCGCTTTCTCCAGAGTGACTTGGATCCTGGGCAATGGATCCTTTCTTGGGTAAGCGCCAGTGCAGATATCTTGTGTTGCTATATCCGAAGATCTTTTAGCAGCGCTGCTTTCCGAAGCACCTTCTCACACGATGGGAATATTAGTTCAGCCAAATGGTATGAATAACTGAAGACCATTTTACCAATGAGACCATCACTAAAACCGAATCTTGGCAAGGCTCATCTAATGTTCGTGTCTCGCGTTCGCCGTCAGAAACGCACCGCCAGGCGCGTATCCGTAATCTCTCCGATTCTGAAACACTTGAATACAGGAACGCTGGCGCTTGCGATGTTTGTTGTTCTAGCACTTTTGAGTAGTACGCACGGCAAGGACTCTCAAACAAGAGACTCACCTCCGGTCAGAGCGACAAAGACTGAAGTTACCATCGACAACTTCAGTTTCTCCCCAAACACCCTAACACTATCGATCGGCGCAACAGTGACCTGGATCAACCACGACAACGTGCCACACGTTGTGTCGAGTGCTGGCAATCAATTCAAAAAGTCAACTGTCTTGAAGACTGGTCAGACCTTTTCCCACACCTTCATGGCAAGGGGGACCTACTCTTATTTCTGTTCTATCCACCCCCGAATGACAGGGAAAATCATCGTCAAGTAAAGATCCAACCATATCCATTACATGAAATCATCGCATCGCTCATCCCACTCATCCTATTTGAAAACCGCGCTTTTGTTTCTTCAACTGGCCTTGTGCTTTGGCGGTCCAACCGTCGCGCAAGCCGGAGGTAAGGATCCGTTGGTTCCCGGCCCGGTAAGACCAGGGAATTTGGATTATCGAACTGAGTTACCACAAGGATATCTCAAGGTCTATTCCGCCACCGATGAATTCAAGGATGGAGACGTGCGGTACTTTCCACACAGCTCTTACGCCATCTATACGACGGGCGGAAAGCTCTTTAAAAACGTCAAGAACCAACGTTCCGCGGACGATGAAGTCCCCGAGGTCGTGGCGTTGCCTGTTGGAACTTACGCCGTTGTAGCTCGGTCGCAGCGAGGCGGATACGCCGGGATGCTCGTTGTTATCAAGGAAGATCAACAGACGATCCTCGACTTGGATCTCTGGGAGACGAAAACGCACAGGAGCTTGGCACACAACTGACGGATTGCGATTTATGAACTCCGAAAAGAAGAACGAGATTGGCGCAAATGATAGCAATGGCCGCGTTCTGAAAATCAGGGAACCAGCTGCCCTCGCATTGAAGGGATTAGAGCAATTGCGCGCAGCCCATCAGTGTGTGTTGCATCTACCAGGCGTCGGCAGAATTACGGCACCGGATTCGATCTTTTTTGCGAGAGAAAATCGCCGTCCCTCCCACGCGCAATCTGACAGGGAAAATCATTGTCAAGTAAACATCAACCCCACCGACTATATGAAATCGCGACACTGCCCGTCTTTTTTGAGAACCGGGCTCTTGATTGTTTCATTGGCCTTGTGGTTTGGCGGTTCAACCGTCGTGAAAGGAGATGGCGATCCGTTATCGATCGGCGCGGTACGGCCGGCGACATTGGACCATCGTATCGAATCAGCGCAGGGCTATCTAGAGGTCTATTCGGCGACCGATAAGTTCAATGATGGTGGTCTCGCCTATTACTCGCACAGCTCCTACGCAATCTACACGATTGACGGAGAGCTCTTTAAAAGCGTGGAAAATCACATTTCGCGCAGTGACGAAAGCCCCGAGTTAGTGGCATTGCCCGCTGGATCTTATCTCGTGATAGCCCGATCTAATAGACACGGAGACGTCGGCATTCGCGTTGCCATTAAGGCAGGCCAGCTCACGGTGCTCGACCTCGACCTCGGCGAAGGGGACGGACAGACGGTTAACTTCGCGCGAGTCGTCGCGCCTGACTTCTCAATCCTACGAAAACTTGCATGAACTCCGAAGCGAGGAATGAGTTTGACGCAGAGTACGACGATGCGTCCGGAAAATCCGCAAAGCGGCTGCCCTCGCATTAAAGGAATTGGACCAACTGCATTCAGCTGGATCTGTGGGGCAGAAAGCGCTCGACGTTGAGGTCGCGCGGATCGCTCACCAGAAGATGTCACGCCAGGGTACGATTTGGATGTTCGGCGCGGGCGAGATGACTTAGCCCGCCTGTTGATCAAGATCCGGCGCGGCGAAGCCGGATACGATCTAGTTAAGAAGTTTCTCTATCAGCACAAGGGATTGCCTCCGGAAACACAGGTCTGACTTATGACCCTCGATCTTAGAGAAAAGAAGGTCATCGTAATCGGCGGGAAACACTTCATCGGGCGCGCCATTGCGGAAGCACTGGCGCGTGAAGGAGCCGACGCGGTGATTTGGCTGCGTCAACGGAATGATGAGGTTAACGAAGCGAAAGTAATACCAATGGTGCAACTGGAAGTCGCATCGCAGCAGGCCAATGGAGCAGGGCCAACATCACTCTGGCGCCAGTCAATGGCGACACATAGATCTTGCTGGCAGCGCGGCGCCGGCACTCAGAGTGCATATGGGTAACCGCCAAGATTTCGGGAATAAAATCGCGCCGAATGGGTAAGGGAAAGCGTATGGCAAGTTTTGCCAAGCAACCCAACTAAAACCAAATCAATACTAACTCAGTCTATGAAATCTGAAATCAAGCTTAAAGCTACTAATGAACGCGAAAGCGACGAATCATCGAACCTCAGCGGGGAATTCCCGCAGCCTCGACGCCTCGCCAGACGATCCTTTCTGCGCAATCTCGGCATGGGAGCCGCTCTTCTGGCCCCGGGAGCTGCTTTACTAGGCAATGCGAGCAAGGCGCTGGGAGAGCTGGACGATCGAAGGCATCTCCCAGATGGTGACGTCGCAATCCTCCAGCTCCTCGCCGCCGCCGAACTGATCGAGGCCGATCTTTGGCAACAATACAAGGAACTGGGAGGAGTCGACGCACCAGATTCAGGGTACAAGGCAGGACTCGTGATTCTGGATGGGGACCAGCCGCAGTATATCGCCGACAACACGGATGATGAGATGAGTCACGCGGCTTTCCTAAATGCCTATTTAGCATCCAAAGGCGAGCAGCAGGTTGACCTGAGGCAGTTCGCCAACTTGCCGCCCAGCCAAGTCTCGTTCGTCCCGCAAACTGGACGGCTTACGAACCTTAAGCAGCTCACGGTGGATACCAGCTGGTGGACCCGCTATCGCAGCACTACCAACCCTGATTTCGGCGCGACCTTCCCGAATGCTGTCCCCAGCCTGGACATTGGGCTGCATACCGCAATTCCGAGAAACGACGACGAACTAGGCGACCCAAATAACCCTAGTGATCATGTTAAGGCGATCGCTTTCACGGCCGGATTTCACTTTGGTTATATTGAACAAGGTGGCACGAGCCTTTACGCGACGCTGGCTCAGAAGGTAACCAGCCTGGAAGTTCTACGAATCCTCCTTAGTATCGGCGGATCCGAGATCATGCACTTCCAGACTTGGCAGGACAAGGCAGGTAACGCGACTCCGTTGACCGACTTCGATCCAATCAACCATTCAACGGTAACATTTATCGACCTGACCACAGGGCAGCCGGAGACGTTGCAGGCCAACTTGATCATGCCTGAGCCGTGCGAATTCATCAGCCCACACCTACCTGCGTGTTCAATCATTCGTCCAACGGGGCGAGGACAGCTGGACGCCACGGGCGTTATCAACAGCTTCATTGCCGACGGGCTTTTTCGGGGACAACCCCCTCACTTTCTGCAGCTGATTGATTCTCTGGCGCGCGCCGCGGATGCCGCGGATAGAGAAATCTAGGTAACAGCTCGCTTCTTCAAACGCCGCGCTGCGAGTGAAAACCCCAGCGCGGCGTTATTGCTTAAGGAGACGCTCAAACGACAACTGCGAACTCAGAAGAAGCGTCGAAATATACTGATTAGTCACCAGTAATTTCGGGAATAAAAGCGCACCGAATCGGTAAGGAAAGGTGAAAGGCAACCTGCCAATCGAACCAACCTAAACAGAACCAAATATTATGTCCGATTACATTTCTCACGACCACGAACACGACGGGATCGATCGCCGCGGCTTTCTTCAATGTATGGCTTGGGCCGGCACCGGCTTACTTTGGACGATCAGTGGCGGCGTACTCGTATCGAAAACCCTGGCCCAGGTCGCGAAGGCCGGAACGCCGTTACCGGCTACCGACCTCAGCTTCCTGCAGATCAGCGACAGTCATATCGGGTTCAGCAAAGAGGCGAACAAAGATGTGACCGAGACCTTCAAGATCGCCCTCGATCGCATCAACGCCATGCCGACGCCACCGTCTTTCCTTATTCACACGGGAGACATTACCCAGCTTTCGAAGCCGGAGGAGTTCGACATCTTTGATGAGGTGCTGAAGAGCTGCCGGACAAAGGACGTCTTTTACGTACCGGGCGAGCACGATGTCCTAACCGATGGTGGCAAATTCTACCGTGAACGGTATTTGAAAAGCGTCGAGGCCAAGGGATCGGGCTGGTACAGCTTCAACAAGAATGGGGTCCATTTTATTGGGCTGGTCAACGTCGTGAATCTCCAGGCCGGTGGTCTGGGACAGCTCGGAGACGACCAGCTCGAGTGGCTCGAGGCCGATGTGAAAGGTCTCGGAACGAGCACGCCGATTGTCGTCTTCGCGCACATCCCGCTCTGGGCGGTTTATCCGGAATGGGGCTGGGGAACGAGCGACAGCGAACAAGCTTTGGGATATTTGAAGCGCTTTGGCTCCGTGACTGTGCTTAACGGTCACATCCACCAAGTGCTCCAGAAGGTAGAAGGTAACGTCATGTTCCACACCGCGATGTCCACCGCTTTCCCGCAACCCGCGCCCGGAACCGCGCCATCACCGGGACCACTGAACGTGCCGGCCGACAAACTGCGCGGCATGCTTGGCCTAACAAGCGTTCGGTATGTGCAAGGCAAGTCCTCTCTCGCCGTTGTCGATTCAAACCTCAGTTAAAAGATCAACATCTATGTCTAGACTCATCAGAAACCAAACCGCGGTAATCATCCTCGCCATCAGCTTGTCATTTTTGACCAACCTTGCCCTCGGCCAGGTTGAGAAAGGAGCTTCGGCAGACGTTCCCAAAACAAACCAGATAGTGATTAAGGATTTCCACTTCACTCCTCAAACTCTGACGGTCAAGGCGGGGGAAAAAATAACTTGGATTAATCGGGACGAAGAACCGCACACAGTCGTGAGCGTGGAGAAGCAGTTTAAGAAATCCGCCCCGCTGGACACGGATCAAGAATTCACAATCACGGTCGGCGCTCCCGGTACTTACACCTATTTCTGCTCCGTTCATCCGAAGATGACGGGGACGATCATTGTCGAGAAATCGTAAATAAAACGAGAACGCATCGGCGCGGAGGAACGGGAACTACAACGAGCACGGGGCAACCGCCTGTGGCTGAATTTAGAACTCTCTCCCCCAAGACAACGAGGAATGCATCTCACACAAGCCGAAAAACTAAAATGCACACAACGATTGGTCAGATAGCATACCCGAATCGGCAGGCGTTTTTTGAGAGGCTGGCGCTGAATTTACCGGCGCAGCCCGCGATTAAGATCGGGCCGGCGCCGCTTCCTAGCGGAGGGCAAAGGCTAGGGTCGAGGAATATGCGGAAGGCGGTGCCGACGGAGACGTTGAGCACGGCACAACGGAACATGGAGCCGAGCCCAGGCTTTCATAAAGGTCAGAGCAGTTTGCATGAAACCGATATTCCCAATTAGTCATCGATCTGCTTCCGTCTTCGTCGTCTCGCGCAAAAGGCGTGTGTTCCCTGGGACGGACTCCAATTACTACCCAGCAATCGCCGATGCTGGCAGTCGATGCGCAGGTGCCTGCAAAACGTCCTACCCTGCTATCGGCCGGGATTACTTCGCGCGCGAAGCGCATCAGCACTTCGCGACCGAGGCCGCGGCTTTTTTCCTACTCATGATGACAACCGCGTTGCCCTTGTTCAATGGGGCAAACGCCGTCGTGGAGTTGATCCGCTCGACCGGGGGAGCATTCTGATTTCGGCGATTCGTTAGGAACGCCAAGAGTCCTAGGATCGTGGTCGAGAAGTCGTAGGCAGACGCATCGCTGAACCAGCGCCGCGGCTTCTACGGAACGGTCGCGTCCGATTTTTGAGCGGCCGAGACGGCGCAGTCAACGGGTAATGGCAGGCAGCTCTGAGCGCAGTCGGACGCGTCTCGCCCGCTTTTGAAATAAATTGCAGCCGGCACGGCTGCCACTACAAGGAAGATGAGCTTTCCGCATGCACTCCTTTCATTACCGCGACAGGCGCCTCCACTGCGAAGATGTCGATCTTGACCGGGTCGCGCGGGAGTTTGGAACGCCCCTCTATATTTATAGCGCGGGAACAATTCTCGATCATTACCGCCGGCTCGACGCCGCGCTGTCTGAGTTGGATCATTTGATTTGCTACGCGGTCAAAGCGAACTCGAACCGCGCGATTCTAAAGCTGCTTTCCCAAGCAGGCGCTGGATTCGACATCGTTTCGGGTGGCGAACTTTTTCGGGTGCTCGAGACTGGCGGCGATTCGCGGTGCTGCACGTTCGCCGGGGTGGGCAAATCGTTCGGGGAGATCGAGTATGCGCTTGAGCAGGGCGTTTATAGCTTCAACGTCGAAAGCGAGGCCGAGCTGGAGGACATCGACCGGATTGCTGGAGCCAAAAATTCGCGCGCGCGAATTGCATTGCGCGCAAATCCCGATGTCGATCCACACACGCATGAGTACATTTCGACCGGTTCGCGCGAGAACAAGTTTGGCATCGCGCTCGATCAGATCGCCGCGGCTTATGAGCGCGCCGCGAAAATGCGCAACATCGACATCGTCGGCGTGCAAATGCACATCGGCTCGCAGATCACCGAAACGCAGCCGTTCGTAGATGCGATCAACAAAATCGCGCCGCTCGTCCTCGAATTAAAAGCGAAATACGGGATCGAGTTCTTCAGCATCGGTGGGGGCGTCGGGATCGTTTACGAATCGTCGTTCATGAGCGGCAGCAGGGATTGGTGGGATTCGAGCACCCGCCTTCGGTCGCCGCGGCGACCTACGCCGAGGCAAGCGACCAAGAATTTATCGATCCCGGAATATGTCGATGCCATCTTGCCGCCACTGCGCGAATTGAAATTGCGGATTTTGCTCGAGCCGGGCCGCTTGCTCGTGGGCAACGCCGGAATCTTGCTTACTCGGATTCGTTATATCAAGCGCACCGGCCCAAAAAAATTCGCGATTGTCGATGCAGGCATGAACGACCTAATTCGCCCGGCGCTTTACCACAGTTTTCACGAGATCGTTCCGGTCGAGGAACCGAGTAAGAGTAAGAACATAGAAAAGATCGACATCGTCGGCCCAGTTTGCGAGACGGGTGATTTCTTCGCGTTCGATCGCGAGATGCCCGAATTACATGAGGGCGATCTGCTTGCGATCATGAGCGCCGGCGCTTACGGATTCGTCATGGCATCGAACTACAACTCGCGTCCGCTGCCGGCCGAAGCGCTCGTGCGGGGCGGCAAATTCGCCCTCATTCGCAAACGGCAGACATGGCAAGATCTCGTACGTGACGAGGTCGAGCCGACCCGGAGTGATGGAGTGATGGTCTGATGGTCTGATGGTCTGATGGTCTGTTGTTCATTACTCCACTGCTCCACTGTTCGATTTTCCACCGCCACTTGCGCAATTCCGTCTTCAGCATAGATAGTGCTCTTCTCCACTCGATGAAGCGGTTGCTTGTTATCTTCTCACTGGCTGTCGCACTTGCGGCTCAAGCCCGCGCGGCTAGCGGTGAATACATTTTGCTCGTGGGCGGCCCTTCCTTGCATCAATGGGAGCAATACAAGGCGTATCCGCACGATCATTGGTGGGCAAACTTCCTCCACGCCGCACGCTTGCGCACTGAACAGGTGCGGCCCCAGCTCGGGCCTGATGCCATGATTACCATGCTTGTTTATAAGCAAGGTTATCTCGACCGGGCCAAACAGGAACACCAGGACTTGACCAGCTACATCAATTCGGTGGGGGAGAAGTTTCATCTCAACCTGATTTATTTTCAGAACGGGAGCGACGTGATCAACTACTTGAACAACGGCCAGAAACGCGAACGCCTGAAGATAAC
>JBAQJG010000773.1:0-1727 GCA_049300145.1 Chthoniobacterales bacterium
CTTCGGCGAATTGGAATTACAGAAGATGCTCAACCAGTTCTTCGATCGCGCAGTCTACTTCGCAACACTGGGTTACGAGGAGACCGAAGAGCGAGATATCAACCGAAGCGCTGACAAAGAACGCTTGGTTGTGGGAACGGCACGACCGGCTTGAAACAAGCGCGAGCCGGATAAGAGAAGTCCGATGTTAGTCTCGCTTGGCGCCGGCGTAGTATCCAGTGCGCGCCTGGATCTTATAGTCTTTGTTTTTAGTATGGATTTCCACTTTGCGGAAGGTACCGTCCTGGGTCGAATTGGTCGGCGTGTAGCCAATGTTGTATTGGCTGCGTAGCTCCAGGGCAATCTGATCGAAGGCCTGCTTCAGTTTCTCCGGCTTGTTCCCCACATCAATGACCCGACCGCCGGTTTCCTGGGTAAGTTTCTTCATTTCGCCTTCGCCGGAGTAGCCGAAACCGCCGTAGAAGCCGCGATCCGCGCACAACAACACGTAGACGATGCTGTCCGATTTCTGCGCCGCTTCGACTGCATCCTTGAGTTTGAGCTGGCTTCCCTGGTCTTCCCCGTCCGTCAGGAGGATCATGGCTTTGCGTCCGACCTGTTGTGCCAACTCATCGTGGGAAGCGAGGTAAACCGCGTCATAGAGTAAAGTACCGCGCGGATTACTTGTCGGTACGGGTCCTCCGCCCATGCCGGGAATACCGGCTCCGCTGCCGCCCCCAGTATTAATCTTCGCGCTGTTAAGCGCCGCCTTGAGTAGACGCGGGGAGTTGGTGAAATCTTGGAGCAGATCCACATTCACGTCGAAGCCGAGTACGAAGGCCATATCCTTCTCACGCAGGATCTGGGAGAGAAACGCGCCTCCGATTTCTTTCTCCATGTCCAACACGCGCTGCTGGCTTCCACTGGAATCGATCAGGATGCCCAGAGTAAGCGGCAGATTGGATTCCGCTGTGAAGTACTTGATGGTCTGCGGCTTGGAATCCTCGAGGATTTCGAATTCGTCTTTGGGCAGACTCGGGATCAATCCCCCCTTCTTGTCCTTGACATTGAAAAATAGCTGGACCACGTTGACATTGACTTTCAGGGTGCTAATCGACTGGTCCTCCGCCGGACCTTGCGCCGGGCTTTGGTCGGGGGGGACGAGCCGGGGCATTTCCTGCGCTTTAGAGAGAACGGAGGCGGACAGACAGGCGATGAGCAGAAGACCAGCAAAGGATTGAAAGACAGGGACTTTGGGCATCAGAAGTATTCTCTCGCGCTTTTTGTTAGTCTATTCCTCTAGCGTTAGATGCACCAAGTCGGCGGCCTCAGCATCCGAAATTAGACGCAGTTGTTGGGAACAGGGGAGGATACCCGGTGTTAGCAGTAATCCGGAATCGAGGGTGGAGAGCCTGGCTAAGGGTGGTAGCTTTTTGCTTGGTTGTATGCCTGATCTCCGCGATCGGTCTAGCCCAACAGCAGGATCCAGCAAAGCAAGAACCGCCGCAACCCGATATCCCGGATGCGCCTTCGGCCACGCGACCGGTGCCACAGTTCCCAAACACTCCGCCCGACGCTACACCGGAGCCGGCGCCACCTCCAAACCAAGCGCCGCCTGGCGAAAGCACGCCTTCAGGCGGCCCGGCACCCACGCCGGAGAATACAGGCTCGGCGCCTCCGTTCAACGTCAAGACCGTGCCACCCGGAACGGCGGCGGAGCCGACGGGCCCGAATGAGGGGCTCTATAA
>JBAQJG010000774.1:0-2019 GCA_049300145.1 Chthoniobacterales bacterium
GCATATCTACCTCCCTCGTGTGTTCGTCATCTTCATTTCCCAGTGACCGGTCGCACTTGGGGCTGGCGACGGGCAGAAAGGAGACGCGGTCCGCAGTCAGCCCGCCCCGCCGATCGTGAACCTCGGCCGGAACGTGAGTTCACCATACCGTACCCAGCGCCGCCCGAATCGGCCATGTGATCTTAACCGATGGATACCAGCCCAAGAAGCGGACACAAAAATCGGCGTTCTTGGACCTGTTCATCTCACTCCTAATACGCTCAAGGAAGCGGTTAGTGGCCCGAAGAGTGGTGGATTGCTACAATCTTTTGCGCAGCGCGGAGTCCGCGGCGAATCCAGAAGGCCCGGCGGCAGATGCAAGGGTGCGATGAGAGACAATAGATTTCTTAAGCGTCTGCGCAACAAAGCCAAGAAAGGGCTGCGGGAGGCCGTGTTCTTGGGTGTGACAAAGATGAGGTTTGTGCGACAAGGGCTGACTGCAAACGGCGATGAACCGTTTACAGGCTAGGTGTCGGGCTGGAGTAGTCGCCCGCACTTAGACCGGGGCGCCCGGTCGTCCCAAAAGGGATTTGGTTGAACCCTCGGGTTATTGGCCGGGGGTTCACCCCAAAACCAGAGGGCGCGCCCCATGCACAAGTTGATGCGTCTTAACCTCTTAGGTGCGCTGGTCACAGGTCTCGGCATAACTGGCGCAGATGCGCCTGGCGCCGACCTAGAAGGCACCATTCAATACCCGCCCCCTTCTATCGGAGAGGATGCCCAACCCCCGCCGCCAGCCCGAATACTGCCGCAGCCCGTATCGCCGTGGCGCATCGAATTGGGTGTCAGCGGATCAAGCGTACCGCCCAGCACGCAACGATATTACATCCGTTCGCCGCTCCGCTGGGATGGACCCGGAGCACCGCCTCAGAGCGGGAACGGCGATTGAGGGTGGCTGCCCAAAAGCGGGGGACGGTCTAGACCGTGCAATGATGCGAGGGTGCCCCTTCTCGCCAGCTAAGCCGCCACGGCAGCCCCGCGATCACGCACGGCTTGTCGCGCAGAACGAGCGGGCTTTCTTCTGTGTGTACGTATCCACCTTCTGTGTGTACGCATATCCACTTCTCTCGCTCTCGGCGCCGCGTTCGGGGCCGTTACATCGGCGAGCGAAACCCTCCCGATGAGGCGCTTATCCCGGTTCACCACCGGTAGGTGGCGAACCCACCAATCGGCCATCTTTTGCGCGACATTATCGATAGGCTCGTTCTCAAAGCAATAAAGAGCGTAGCCGCTCATTGCCTGCCCTACGGTGACCTCCTTCGGATTGCAGCGTTCCGCGGCAACTCGCATCGCGATATCCCGGCAAGTGATCAGCCCGATAAGATGGCTGGTCTCACTGACCGGCAGTGCTTCGCAATCGAGGTCGGCCATCAACTGCGCCGCCGTTCCGAGAGTGTCGTCGGGAGTGACCGCCTCTATGTCGGGCGTCATTGCGGCGCAAATTTTCATCGATGTCCTCCCATCTCGATCGGCAGTAGGATTACCCGTTGCGCGATCCAACTCCTTCGACGCCCACCTTTCTGGTCGGGGCATTGTCAGGAGAACAACTGGTTGTCGACCTTTTTCGAGAACGCATTGGTGAGCCGAGTGAACCGCCGCACGCTCATCCGCATCGTCAGATTGTGCCGCTCCCGGTAGTCGTACTGACGTGCTTCGGGTCGGGATTGCCAGTGATCCGATCCTTGCGCGCACCGAGGCATTCTGACGGGCTGTACTTGCGCTCGTGACCTTGCCTCCCAGAATTGTCTCGTGGCCAGCCTGGCGCCTTCGGCCATCGCCGCCAATTTCGCCCACACCACGTCGGGATCGACCGCGGCCTGGCCGACCCAGGTGCCGAACCGCAATCCAGGTCACCTGCCGTCAGTCCGATCGCGAACTCGGCGTCCGCTATATGCTCGGAGGCTCGGTGCGAAGGGCGGGGAGGCGCGTTCGGACCACCGCCCAGTTGATCGAAGCTTTCTCCGGCGCGCATCTCTGGGC
>JBAQJG010000775.1:0-2110 GCA_049300145.1 Chthoniobacterales bacterium
GATAAGAAGAGGCAGGGTCCCACCGGCCGCATCGTAAACATCACCTCCAGCGGCGCCAAAGTTGCCATCCCGCTTCTCGGCGCCTATAGCGCCTCCAAATTTGGTCTTGAAGGAATGTCGGACGCGCTGCGGCGAGAACTGATGCTCTTTGGCATCGACGTCGTGATCATTGAACCGGGCACCGTTAACACGGCGATGTACGACAAGGGCGAGAAAGAAGATCTGAGTGAGTTCAAACAGACCGAGTATTGGGAGGCGGTGCAGAACTTCCAGAAGTTCATCGTCACCGAAGCACGTACTAATGGCCTAACCCCTGAGCGTCTGGGCGAAGCCGTCCATGTGGCGCTCAGCACGGCGAAACCGAAGGCACGCTACGCGGTCATTCCACAACGTTTCAAGAACTGGACTCTGCCCAGACTTCTTCCTGCGAGGATGCTCGACGCCCAGCTCGCAAAGCTGCTCGGACTCACAAATCCATAGCCAATCGAATCCAGAATTCGCTCTCTAAAAATTAACAAATTCCAGTTCAAGGGAGTTTAACGCGGACGGTGCGCTCACTCCGTGGCGATCGTGAATTGGCGAAGCTCGGATAGACGATGGCGATCTTCGGATGGTGCGGTTGCGCCCATCTAGCAACCGAAGAACGCCGCCTAACGAAATGTCAAATGTTGAGATTTGGGATTGCCCTGATTGTACGGACAGTTGGTTAAGGGTGATTTGGTTTAGTTGGGATTCAAAATTGATTGGGGTTTGGTAGGCAAGACTGGAGTGGAGTCTATTGCGGTTATAGAAGGTTTCGATGTAGTCGAAGATGGCAGTGCGAGCTTGGGCGAGAGTAGCGAAGCGATGATGATAGACCAGTTCGTATTTGAGGCTGCTAAAGAAACTTTCGATAAAAGCATTGTCGTAGCAGTTGCCTTTTCGACTCATGGAAGCGGTCAGGCCGTGTTGGCTGAGCAGTTGCCGGTAAGCGGCGCTGGCGAACTGGGCTCCGCGATCGGAGTGGACGACAAGGTTTTGAGAGTAGTGACGTTGGTTGATAGCCATGCGCAAGGCGGCGCTGACCAAAGAGGTGTCGAGAAGTGTGCTCATGGCCCAACCGATGACGCGCCTGCTAAAGATATCCAGAACAGCGACCAGGTATAACCAGCCTTGAGCGGTGAGTACGCAAGTGACGTCAGTGGCCCAGACTTGGTTAGGCCGTCGCACCACGAGAGCACGCAGTCGGTTGGGAGCGATCGGCCCGCCGTGCCGGCTGTCGGTGGTCATGGGACGATACTTGGAGCGTTGTCGGGCAAAAATTCGCTCCAGGCGCATGAGCCGGGCGACGCGATTCCGCCGACCGGGACAGCCTAACACCTGAGCCAGTCGCGGACTTCCGTAGGTTTGGCGACTGCGCATGAACTCCTCACGGATGCGCTCACGTAAGCGCATGTTCTCCAGTTGGCGCGGACCTGGGAATCGACGGCGTTTGATCCAAGCGTAATAACCACTGCGCGAGACCAGGAGCGCTTCGCACAACCAGGCTGTCTTGTATTGGCCACTCATTTGTTCGATTCGGGCATACCTCTCGGCGGCGCTTCGGAGAGGATGCCCAGCGATTTTTTTAAAACTTCACGTTGCTCCAAGAGCTTGGCGTTCTCAGTGCGCAATCGGCGGATCTCCGCTTCAAGTTCTTCTACGCTGCGTCCTGACTTGGACTCATTGCCGGAGAGATTGGCTTGGCGCCTGGGCCGTGCCCAGCGATAGAGCAGCGGGGCTCGAATACCCAGCTCGGCCGCTACTTTGGCTGCGCTGCGTCCACTCGCACGCCATAACTCCAGCGCTTCCTTCTTGTACTCTTCGGTGTATCTCGCATGGCTGCGAGCCGGCTTACTTAACTGTGTCTTCATGTGGGCTCTTTATCGGGTTTTGACCCTTAGCCCACTGTCCGTCAATTCAATGCAACCCCATGTCTCAACATTTGACATTTGATCCACAGAACGCTGGTGCGAAAGATACCGCCGACATCGGCGGAGCCTGCGGAATCCGGTTATTCCGCAACTACGGGACTTACGGGTCCTCGTTGAGGCGGTGGCGGCGGCCCGGCTGCGTGCATCGCCTCTAATAC
>JBAQJG010000776.1:0-1780 GCA_049300145.1 Chthoniobacterales bacterium
GGCGAGAAACGGTTGTCGACGACTTACCCGCTTCGCGTGTGGCGCCACAGTGCGCGAGGCGGAATTTCACCAATCTGACTTGGCCTGTACAATCAACTTATGAAACCAATAGAACCAGTACGTCTCACGGCATCGGTGAAGTCGGCCGGTTGAGCGTCCAAGCTAAGTCCGGCGGCGCTGGACTCCGTCCTTGGAAAGTTGCCAAAGCAGTTTGACGCGAATGTTCTCGTCGGATTTGACACCGCTGACGATGCCGGCGTGTATAAACTTTCGCCCGAGCTCGCCTTGGTGCAGACGGTGGATTTTTTCACTCCCATCGTCGATGACCCGTTCACTTTTGGACAGATCGCGGCGGTCAATGCCCTCAGTGATGTTTACGCCATGGGCGGCCGACCTCTCAGTTCGCTGGCCATCGTCTGCTTTCCTGAGAAGGAAGATCTGCAGATTTTGGGGCAAGTCCTAGCAGGCGGCCTTTCGAAAATGGTCGAGGCGGGATGCACCGTCATTGGTGGGCACAGTGTTCGTGATGAAGAGATCAAGTTCGGATATGCCGTCACCGGGGCAGTTCATCCGAACAGAATTCTGGCGAATGGCGGAGCGCGAGCCGGAGACGTGCTCGTTCTCACCAAAGCTCTGGGCACCGGCGTCATCTCTACGGCGATTAAGCAGGGCAAAGCGGAGGTAGCATGGATCGAAGCTGCGACAAAATCCATGACCACGCTTAACAAACTTGCCGCCGAAGCCGCGGCAGAACTGGATGGCGAAGTCCATGGCGCGACCGACATCACGGGGTTCGGCTTCGTTGGTCATGTGCGCGAAATTGCTTTAGCCAGCAATGTCAGCGTGCGAATCGATTCCGCAAAGATTGCTACGCTCGCCGGCGCCATTGAGAGTGTGCGAGCCGGCTGCGTGCCCGCTGGATTGATAGCCAATCGTGAATTCGCCGAGTGCGCGGTAGCCTATGGGCCAAATGTGGCAGAAATAACGAAGACCTTGCTTTTCGATCCGCAGACTGCGGGAGGTCTGTTGCTTTCGATGTCGGCGAACGCGTCGGATCGGTTCCTTCGTGCTCTTCGAAACCGAGGAGGAGATGCGGTGCTTGTTGGGGAAGTTTTACTCCGGACCGATCCGCTGATCATGATTGTCTGAATCGATTCACGACTATGCTCTCCGGATTCGAGCTGTTATGACCTCACAGATGCCCGGCACTCCGCAAGAACACTACGAGAACTTATTGGCCGACCACTACGAGTGGATGTTCGGCTTACCGTTTGAAGCAAAGGTCAAGGAACAGGAAACCATCCTAGACGCATTGATCGGGAAGAACGTCACAAGTGGGCTCGCCGTGGATCTTGGATGCGGCTCAGGGTTTCAATCCGTTGCTTTGTCGGACCGCGGTTATTCAGTGATCGCGATCGATACGAGCGAGAAGCTGCTCAGCAACCTTTCCGCTAGGACTGGTTCGCGCAACATCGTCACGAAGCGCGCCGATTTGCGCGAGCTCGATTCCCTGGTTAGCCCAAACTCCGTAGGGATTGCGGTCTGTATGGGCGATACCCTGACTCACTTGGCGAGCCGCTCTGAGGTCTCCAGATTATTTCAGTCGGTCGCGCGCGCGCTCACACCGGGGGGCCGGTTCGTCCTCACCTATCGCGATCTTGCCAGGGGCGAATTATTCGGCCTCGACCGCTTCATTCCCGTACGTGGCGACGACCGCCGCGTGATGACTTGTTTTCTGGAATACGACAGCGCCGAATCCGTCGTCGTCCACGATCTGATC
>JBAQJG010000777.1:0-12299 GCA_049300145.1 Chthoniobacterales bacterium
AACAGGCGAGCAAGCTTCAGATCGGCTCGTCGCTCCAGCGCTGCGGCCGTTTCCGAATCAACATCGACAAACACCGGCGCGAATTGCAGCTCGCCTTCCGCATCGGGCAGCGTCGCCTCCGGGCCGAGGTCGCGGCCCATCGCTTCGGCCAATTTCAATCGCGCTTCGGCATAAGCGCGATGCGCTTCTTCGATTTGTGAATCGAGTTCGCGAGCTTGCACGGTCGCGCTGGTGAAGGCGCTGCGATCAATCAACCCAGCCTCGTAACGTTGTTTCTCACTACCGACATTTTCTTCCAATCGTCGCCGCTGGTCCTGACGGATCGATTGCAGTGCGCGGTTGTAGAGCGCTGCATAAAAAGCCAGCCGGGCCGAGTGAAGTTGTTCCACCACGGCCACATTTAGCTGCTGCTGCGCGATCAAAACATCGACATCTCCACGCCGGCGCGATGGCGGAATAGCGGCGTTGAACAAAGCCTGAGTGAACGATCCGTGCACGAAGCCAAACCCTTTCGTTCCACCTTCGCCTGCGCGATGTCCGCCTTGCACACCGGCGGGCACTCGCAGGTTTGCATCGGGCCACATGATGGAACGAAGGACGAGTCGCTGGCCGGCTGCTTCTTCGAGATGCGCTTTCGCTTGTTGGATCGCGGGATTCTTTTCCAGCGTGATTTGAAGAAGAGTGCCAAGCGTTACTCCCTGGGCGCCAGACGAGATCGACAAGAAAGAAGCGCCCACAAGGGCGATGGCAAAACGGATTGATTTCATTGCTCGCTCAACTTTGCTGGTGGCTGGGCCACATCAAAAACTTGCGCAGCATCGCGATCGCGGCCGGGCCCGTCCTTGACGTTCGGCTCGAAATCGAGTGCTTCCGGACGGGAGGCGCACGCGCGGAGCAGCCGCGCCAGCCCCACGTTGTGCAAATAGATTGCGCTTAATCGGGTAGTGCGCGTCCGAGTTACATCGGATGCGGCTTGCAGGGTGTCGAGTTGTGTTCCTAATCCGGCCGCGAGATTGGCTTTGGCGCTCTCGAGTGTTTCATCGGCGGTCTGGACATTTTTGGTCTCGGATTCGAGCACGCGGTCAGCCTGTTGCAGATCGAAAAACGCGCTCCGAACTTCTGAAGCAACGGCGCGCCGCGCCGCCTCGAGCGCCTGAACGGCTGCTTCGCGCCGGGCCCGTGTCGCCTGAAGGCGCCCTTTGGTGGCAAAGCCGTCGAACACGTGCCAGGTCGCATTTATCCCCACCAAATAGCCATGATTAAACTCGCGACCCACCTCCGGGTCGCGCTCGTTGTAAAGTTCGTAGGCGGAGAAAAATTCCACGTGCGGCCGCACTTCGCTTCGGTCCAGCGTGTATTGCCGATCTTCGATCTCGATATCTTTTTGCCGCTCCTTAATTACCGGCCGACTCGTATCCGCTCGGGCCAGGCATTCGTTCAGATCGGGATGGCGCGGGTGGTATTGCAATTGTCCCGAAATTTCAAAGGGCGCTTGCTCGGAATCGGGCGGGAAATTGATCCCGAGAAGTTCTCCCAGGCGCAGATAGGAATTTTTCAGTTGCGTCTGTGCGTCGATCAACTCCGGCCGCTCATTGGCCAGCGCCACTTCGGCGCGCTGAACATTCAATGTGCCGACGATCCCGGCGCTCAGCCTTTCCTGTTGTGTCTTCAGTTCCTCCTCCAGAACGCGCACGGAATTTTCGCGTACATTAATCTTCGCGCGATTCAAGAGGAGCTCGTAAAACGCGATCCGCACGTCCATCACCACGCGATTGGCGATTTCCTGGAACTCGTACTCCTGCTTCTCGATGTTTAAGCGCGCAATTGCCACCTGGCTGGTGACTGCGCCGCCGGTGTAGAGATTTTGCAGGACTCGCAGCGAAGCGTTGTAATCCTCATCCCGGAGACGCGTTTGCTGCTGATGTTCCCGTTTGTCTAGCAGTCCAGTCGAAACAACCGAGGGGAGAAAGCCGGAGCGCGCTTCAATCAGGCCGCCGCGCGCTGCCTGCACTTGCTTACGGCCGATGGCAATTTCGGGATTTTGAGCTTGAGCTAGCGCAACCGCTTCTTCGCTACTATAAGTGGGGACGGCGGCCTGCAAGGGAGCCGGCAAAGCAAGGATAATTAGGCACGCAACGGCCCGAAGCTCCAAGCGCATCCTGTCTATCTCCTCGGCCGAGCCTTCTTTTTCAATAAGAATTGCTCCCTCTTAAGTGCTTGCGCCTCCATCTTGAATGGGCTAATCGTTCGAGCCGCGGACATTTACCCCGGGGAGGGAAGAAGCGCCGCTTGTTTTAAAATCGACATAATAATTTGTATCTTGCCCGAACCGCCCTGCTGCGGCTAGGGTTGCGTTTTTTTAAATGAGAAAAATAAGAATCGCCATCGTGGGAGTGGGAAACTGCGCCAGTTCGCTCGTCCAGGGAATAAATTTTTATCACGGCTCGTCTGCCAACGGCTCAGGCGTCGGACTGATGCACCGGCAAATCGGCTCTTATCGGCCGAGCGATATCGAAGTGGTGGCGGCGTTCGATATTGACCGGCGCAAAGTCGGCCTCGATGTCAGTAAGGCCATATTCTCGCCGCCCAATTGCACGAAGGTTTTTTGCGAAAAGGTCAACCTCACTGGCGCAATCGTGAAGATGGGTTGCGTGTTCGACAGCTATGCGCCCCACATGTCCGAACAGGATCCGCTCCGCACATTCCTGCCACTGGAAAAAGAATCGACTCGCGAACAAATCGTGTCCGAGCTGAAAAATTCCTCTGCCGAAATCATGGTGAATTATCTCCCGGTCGGTTCCGAGGAAGCGACCCGTTTCTATGCCGGTTGCGCCTTGGAGGCTGGCCTCGCGTTCGTTAATAACATTCCGGTCTTCATCGCGAGCGATCCGGTTTGGGCAAAAAGATTCGCCGAGAAAAACCTCCCGATCATCGGCGACGATATCAAAGCACAAATGGGCGCCACGGTTTTGCATCGAATGATTGTCGATCTTTTCCGCAAGCGCGGCGTGAAAGTCGAGCGCACCTATCAATTGAATACCGGCGGAAACACCGATTTTCTCAACATGCTCAGTCGCACCCGGCTCACATCCAAAAAGACATCCAAGACCGAAGCCGTGCAATCGGTCATGGGCGAACGGCTGGCGGACGAAAACATCCACATCGGCCCGAGCGATTACGTGCCGTGGCAACTCGACAACAAGATTGCCTTTATTCGTGTGGAGGGCCGGCTCTTCGGCGGCGTCCCGATGGAGCTCGATCTCAAATTGTCGGTCGAAGATTCACCGAACTCCGCCGGCATCGCCATCGACGCGATTCGCTGCTGCAAACTCGCGCTCGATCGCGGCATCGGCGGCGTCCTGCATTCCCCTTCCGCCTATTTCTCAAAGCATCCTCCCGTCCAGATGACAGATGACGAGGCGCACCGCTGCGTCGAGCAATTCATCCGCGGCGAGCGCGATTGCTGAGTTCGAAGAACTCCAACTGCACTGGCGTTTCGGCTTGGTCGGTCGCCGTCTCTGAGAAAAGCTGCTCAGGCGGCAGCGCTTTCAAGCGTGTCCATTCTTGCGCCAGTTCTTCTTCTTTATAGAGCAAGAATGCACCAGTGGACGTTGAGTAAATAGCGGCTTCGACCCCCATCTGGGTCATCTCGCGTACGGCTTGCCAATAAGCGGCGAGCTGTGGCCGATAACGGGTGTACAGCGTCTCGGTGCTATCGGGTGGGACGCGGTCCGTTTTCCAATCCAAAATCAGACACTTCCGCGCCGCTGAATTAAATAAGGCAAGATCGACAACGCCCTCCAAACATCGGCCCTGATCCAAGCGCCAGAGAAACGGCAACTCCGAGTGCGTGGTTAATTCATCACCAGCAAATTTACGGAAATCATCCGTACCGGAAAGATGATTCAAAAGAAGTTTCCATTCCCGTAAAGATCGCGCCGGATCGGGCGAGAGCTTTCGATGCTCCCCAAACTCCTCGTTCCAACCGTCTTCGCCATTGTCCCATTTCAGTCGCTGAACAAAGTCGTGCCACCAAAGACCGTAACGCAGCGCCGGACTCGCGGGACGCGGCAATCGCAGCAAGTCGTTCGGTTTCCATCGTTCTTCCACGGCTGCAATTTCCTCAACCGGCAACCCGCTCGGATTGAGTTTGCGCACAAACATCGACGCCTTCCCAATTGCGGCCGACTTGTCGATCTTTGTGACGGGCAATCCTCTGTCAATCCGATCCAACTTCACCTTCGATTTCGCTTCGTGGTGCTGAGCGGTGTCGGCGCACACGGCCGTTTCCGTTGCGACACTGGCAAAGGCAATTTCGTTTAGCTCGCCTTTGCCGGCTTTCAGCCATCGCGTCTGCGAATCCTTATGAATCTCACCGCTGGCCTTGGCGAACAACTCATTGTCGAAGGCGAGGACGAGAGTGTGTCGCGCGCGGGTCAACGCGACGTAAAGCAACCGTTCCATCTCCTGGCGTTCTTCGCGTTTAAGTTCCTCGTCGATCTCATCAGTCACATCGGAGAAATCGAGAAGAACAGTCGTTTCGCCCGTCTCCCGGTTTTTAATAAGGCGTGGATAACGTGGCGAGGCCGAATGCACCTTTCTCGTCAAAAAAGGAACGATCACTGCCTGCCATTCCGAGCCTTTCGCTTTTTGCGATGTGATCAACTGGATCGCATCAGGACGGGACGGACGGATCTCGCGCGCATCGGCGAAATGCGTTCGGAGCAACTGGGAGAATTCGGTCAAGGTCATCGCTTCGGCTTCGGATGAGCCGGCCAGCGCCAGGAGCGCGTCCAGTTCGCCGTCCAAATTCTCAAAGTCCTCGCGCGGCAACGCGTTCAGACGTTCTCGCAATTGTGTTTGCCTGACGATTTCGTTGATCGCGTCAAACAACGGCAACGCCAAAATCGACAATCGGATTTGCCCGAGCCGGCTCAATTTCTTGGAAACGATATCGCTGCCGCTCGTCAACGTCTCGATTTGAAAGCGGTCGCCGTAACCCTCCGAAAAAAGTGCAAGGTCATGATCGGAGATTCCAAAAAGCTCGCGCAGGAGGCCGGCAATCTCGTAGCCGCACCGCGGCTGCGCCATTATAATTAAGAGTGCGGTCAACCACGCATATGCCGGGCTATCGCCTTTCAATTCCTTTTCCGATTGGATTTGGACGTTGAGCCCAGCCGTCCGCAGACCCCGGCGCAATGTCTGAAGCCATTCTTTCCGCGGACAAAGAATGGCAACATCGCGCCACGTTTCTGCGCGAAGTTTCTCAAGACCGGTCCGATAGAACCACTGGCCGAGCTGGCGCGCTTCTTCGGCGGCTTTGCGCGCGTCGGAAATCTTTCCCCGCGAGTCGGGCAAAAGATTGCCGGATTGCAAATTCAGGCGCACGACTTGTCCGGGCAAAATTTCCGGACGCGGATTCAGCTCGACGAATGCGACCTGATGATCGCGGTCATTCAGAATTTCCCGAAACGTCTGGTTCACAAAACCGAGCTGAGCCGTGTCCAGCCGGAACGTGACTGAAAACTTGAGCGCTTCGGCCGCGCCGGTTTCGACAAGCGTGTCGTGAATGCGCCGGTAGCGGGCGAGA
Source organism: Chthoniobacterales bacterium (assembly GCA_049300145.1). GTDB lineage: Bacteria > Verrucomicrobiota > Verrucomicrobiia > Chthoniobacterales > UBA10450 > AV133. Next base: position 5,591 of record JBAQJG010000777.1, read on the forward strand.
TCGGCGCGATCATGATAGATCGATTGTTGAAAATCGCCCACCATGCAGAAACGGCCCGGGCGCGGGTGATCGCGCCTGGTTTCGAGCCATTCGCCAGTCGCCTCCGGCGGGCGTGCCAAATCAAGCAGCAAAGAAAACTGTCGCGGATCGGTGTCCTGCGCTTCATCCAGGATGACGCGGAAAGATTTTTCCCGGATTTCACGCCCGATCTTTGGATGCTTCGTTAACTCAAGCGCCAGCGCAATTTGATCGTCGTAGGTCAAGAGGCCGCGCTCAATTCGAAACGCGCGATAATCGCGCTGCACCTCTGTCGCCACACAAAGCGCGGCCTGGTCGATCCACCGGCGGAACGTCGCGAATGCCTCGCGTTTGATTCGCACGAAATCTTTCGCCTTCGACGAACAAATTGGCCAGCGAACAATATCTTCACTGCCTCGCCAGATTTGTTCGACGCGTTTTAATTCCTTCTGATATGGAGGCACCGTTTGGAGCGTTGGCCCCTTGGCGGGGTAACGGTAAATGTCGCCGAAGTTGGCATCCGGACATTTTCCGGCGGGCGGATCGATAACGCCCAGATCAGCGCGCCGACCGAGCTCCATTAACGAGCGAACCTGGACATGCCGAAGCAGCGCGCGCCGATTGTCATCGGAGAGCGAGCGGCCGATCGTTGTTCGTTGCTGGACAAACTCATTCCAGATTTCGTCATCGTCCATGATGACGTCGAACGTTGGTGGCACCCCCAAGTAATGGCCGTAAGTCTCGAGCAATCGTACGCAGAAGCTGTGGATCGTTCCAAAAAAAATGCGATTGAACGCCGCCAGCACTTCGAGAGAAACGCCCGCTTGCAACACCTCGGCGCGTGCGCGCTGCTGCATCTCGTCCGCGGCGCGATTAGTGAACGCGACGACCACGAGTTGAGGCAGCCAGTCGCGCGCATGTCCGCCTTTCGCGATCTGGACAATGCGATCGGTAATCGCGCGCGTTTTGCCAGAGCCCGCAGCTGCGACGACGGAAAAATTCCGGTCCAACTCGGAAACGAAGCGTTCGCGGTCCGGTTGATCGATCGGCCTGGTCATGACCAGTCCTCCTCGTCGTCGGCGAAAGCCGGATGGGTCAGCACCCATTTTTCGTCCAGAAATTCTTTATCGATCGGCAGCGTGGCCAGCGGATAGTCCGGGCTGAAACCAAAGTCGTTACGAATCAATCCGCGTAAACCGAAGACCCCGGTTTCCTGCATTCGGTAAAGCTCGCTCCAAAAATCGGAATGCTGAACCAGATCGGCCATCGCCAGTTGCGGTCGGTCGAGCTCAGTGCGCAACGAAAGAATGCTCAGCTTGATTTCGGCTGCATCGAGGTCGCGCGCGGCGAAACCGTAGAGGCCAAGCTGAATGGCATCACCGCGGACGAGCTTCTTTCGCACGCTCGCCAACCGCAGCTCAGGTGTTCTCCCCGAAGCGGTCAGGGTCTTTTTGTTTCCAGTTTTGTAATCGACGATCCAAACATTGGTGCCGGCGAATTGGGAATTCTTCGGCTGCGTCTGCGCAAGGATGAGATCGATTCGGCCGTGGACGCGGAGTTTGCTTCCGTCATTTAGCGAAACGAGCTGCGGCGATTTCAAATTCCATTCCGTGGCCATTTGCGGCCAGCCTTCTACTTCCGCCAATTTGCTCGCGAGACAGTCGGTGAGCGCGAACGCGTTGGCCCAACCTGACGTCCACCAATCCGGAACGGTTCGGCCGCAGGCCGTGCAAAGATCGACGATGGTTTTCCGGAATCGCTGCGCAGCTTGAGCGATCCGTTCCTGCATTTCATTGCGGGGTGGAAAATCGACAAAAACATTTTCGTCCGTCGTAGCAGCGATTTGGGCGAGCCAATCGTGCACCCAGCTACCGCTTGCTGCGTTCCATTGATTCAAATCCGGCTCCTGGTTCTCGATGCCGAGATACGTTTTCAACCAGATCAACGCCGGAGTGTTGACGACCTTGTCCCATTCGGTAGCGCGCAAGCTGATCTCGAGCTCGATGGGTTCGCGTAATGCGAATTCGTATTCCCCGAACGACACATCACCGCGTCGCCGGGCGTCGTATGCCGTCCGAGTTTGAGCGACGTCGCCATTTTCCATCGAAACAAACTCGAAGAGTCCCTCATCCTTCAGCCAGGCAGAGGTTCTCTCTCGCAACGTCGACATCGTTTCCTGCGCAAGCGGTTGTCGCTCTGTGGCAAAATAGATCTGGCTGAACAGTTCGCTCGGGTTCCAGGGCCGCTCCGGCGCGGATTCCTGGAGCAAACTGGCAGTAATGGCCAGACTATGCTCGACCGATTCGAGCGCGGCGCCGAATTGGCGGAGAGTGATTTGTCGCTCATCTTGTGCGCTCAGGAGAAAGGTTTTGCCTTTCTCCACGATCGAGTGTCCTTCGCCTTGTTTGCCGCGGCGCATGGCGCGCGAGTTTAGATCGACGATCTGCTTGTCTGGCAAAAACCCGGACTCGCTTTGGCTCTGCGGCCACTCGCCCTGATTGAGTCCGGCGAGAATCAGATGCGACCATACCTGGGTTTCGGCCTCGGAATACAAAAGCAAGTGGACGCGACTGTAAAAATGGCCGCCTACGGGCGCGCGTGTGACCGCAAACGAATTAACAATCTCTTTGAGCCAGCGCAGATAGATCGCGCGAGAAAATTCCTTCGACAGCTTGTTACTCCATCCTTGAGCAAACCGATCGATCTCGGTCCAACGATCGTTCCATTTCAATTTGGAGAAGATCGTCCTGGTCTCGGAGAGAAAATCACCGAGCATCGCTTTGCCCGGGAGAAACGTTACTGTGTCTAACATTTTCGCGATTCGAACGAGCTTTTCGCGCTCCGTCTGCCGCGCGCAGTACTCCCGCAACACATTAATGTCATCGATCAGGACGTTTCGATAAGCGCTGCGCAGTTTGTCCCGCACATCCTGGATCGACAACCCGTCGAGCAACTTCGGATTCGCTTCCAAGAATCGAAGCATCGGTTCGAGTTGATGATTTTCCTGCAGATCGAGCCACGCGTTCCACGCCGGGCCTTCGAATTCGCCGGGAGCGAGATGTCCGATCGCATCATCGTGCGGAACGCCCGCGCCACTAAGCAAATGTGAGACGAGCCGCGATAATGCGCCGACGCGGGGAAAGAGAATGCCCAAACGATTGCAGGATTCTTCCTCGAGAAATTTGAGGGTAATGGCAACGATGGCCTGTGCTTGCTCGGTTGCATTGAGGCCGACCAGGAAATGGAGTTTTCCCCGGGCTTGGAAAGCGACCGTGGTATCTGCGGGCCGAATAAGCTCTGCGAACGGCCGGGTGCGCTCTGTTCGGTCCACAATCGGCGCGGCTGACTCGAAATTCTCTTCCCAGGTGCCGATCCACGATTCGTCGGCCGCGCGGGTTTGTTCGCGTGGATATTCGAGAACAATGGTCGTGTGTCTTGCCGAAAAGGCGGCTGATTGCAACAAAGGCCAGAGCGGCCAGTGCGCGGCAGTGAATCCGATCAGCAAAAGGTGGTTAAATCGCGCTGACGCCGTTTTGGCCTCTTCGGCTGTCGCGCGATCGGCTTGGTGGACCAGTTGAAATCCGCATTTGCGAACGAGATCTTCAAATTGTTTTACGATCTCGCGCGCAGCCGGTGGTCCCGTGTGATCAAAGTTCCAGCCTGCCGCGCTTACTTGATCGAACACTCGAAGCAGATTGTCCGGCGCGATCGAGATCGACCTCGCGATCGCGGCAAGATCGGCATCCGGGGAATTCGCCGATTCGGCAGCGATCGCAAGAAGCAAACGAAGGTGTTCCCGCAACGGCAGCGCCAGCGCCCCATCTGCCAGGAGCAGCTCGCGAAGCTGCGGTGGCGTGATGAACCTTACACCGAGCAACGGAATTGAATGTTCCAGCAGCTTTGAACGCAAAAAAACTGCGGCGCTTGGGAATGGCGTGACGACTGCGACCAGCTCTTCGCTTTGGATCGACGCGAGCGCGACACGTTCGAACCAGGGCAAAAGAACGTTTTCCCACGCTGCCGGAAACGACGCACCGATGTAAAGCGACACTTCACGCAAGTTTTTGCGCGCTTCCCTTTTCCGCGTTGGCACTCGTTATTTTAGCAGATTCGCGTTCGAATAAACGGTTTGATCGCGCAATTTGCGCCGGTCCGCCTGCCGCTGAGTAATTCCCGCGCGATCGAGCTGCTCAAGAAAAGGAACCATGACCCGGCGCGAAGAGCCCAGGTCGTGCCGCAAATCGCTGACCGTCGCAGGCCCCCGCGCCGAAATGAATGCAACGACTGCGTTTTGCATTTGCTCAAAACTTTCGCGCAGGAGAATGACGTTCTGGCCAACATCGACAATCTCGCCTTGTTCAATTAAAAACCGGAGTGCCTGCTCGGCATGTGAATTTAACGTGACCTCCTTGCGGGACAGTGGATCAAATGGTTTCTTCGAGAGCGCTTCTCGAATCTTTGTCGCGGCAACCTGGAGATCAGTCGCCAAGGCTGGACGATGGGAAAGTCGCGCGATCACCGATCCTTTCCGGACAAAATCATCGGTGCACAAATCCGAGATGAGCGCGTCAAACACCTCGGGCGTGTGGTCGCGCAGCGCGGTGCGGAGCTCCTTCAAATCCAGGCCAGCGCGTTCCGGATTCTTTTTGTGGGCATTGTCGATAAAAGCAACCGTTCGAGCACGCAACGTCTCCCAGGTTTGAACATCCGCCACCACGTTTCCACGAATGATAATTTGATTGCCGCTTTGCAGACGGAGCGAAGCTTCGGTAATTTCGTCGTCGCTGAAGCGCGATTTGCGAAGCAGAGGTTCTCTTCGTTTGAAAGCACGCCGCGCAATCTCGGAGCGAACGCAAATATCGACGTTGTCTAGCGCATGGGCGCGCTCTCTCAGCAATTTTCGTTGCGCCGCGCTTCGAAATTTTTCCCGGTCGCCATCTGGATCAAGAACGAGTCCGCCGGCAATCGTGTGCTGTTCCGATGCATCGCGAAGAACAAAGCGGTCACCGAGGAAGGCAAAGATCGGTGAGGCCAGTCTCAGTTGCGCGATCGCTTCTTTGCCAGGTTCGAGAGCGCGCTCTTCAAGCAAAGTATTCTTGGCTGAAAATCGCGCGGCACCGTGATGAACGTAAACTGACGATCCATTTTTAAGCGGTCGTGCGGGATCCTTTCGATCCGGACGGAGTGATTTTTCAAGGAGAACATCGAGTGTCGAGGTGGACCGGCCAAGATCGGCAGAAGTAATAACGTCGCCGCGTTTGATTTGCTCGGGGCCGGCGCCGATGGCGACATCTGGAAGATTGATCGCCGTGCGCATTCCCGGTTTCGCAGACTCCAACTCGCGGCTGTGACTTTGAATGGATCGGATGCGCGCTTCAAAATTTTGTGGTTGAACGACAACGTTCTGGCCGCGCCGAAGTTCGCCGCCAGTCAACGTACCGGTCACAACCGTGCCGATCCCTCGCAAAGTGAAGGCGCGATCGATGAACAATCGCGGTTTACCGATGTCACGTTGCGGTTGCATGCCCGATAACTCGGAGGTGAGAGCGCGCCTCAAGTTTTCGATTCCCTTTTGGTCGCGCGCGGATACGGGCACGATTCGCGATCGGGCAAACGCGGTATCGCGCAATTGCTCTCGAATTTGGACGGTCGTTTTCTCAACGCCGTTGAGATCGTTTTTAGTAATTACAATCACGGCTCGTTCCACGCCGAGATAATTCAAGATTTGGAGATGCTCTTCCGTTTGCGGCATCCAACCATCGTCGACAGCGACAACGAAGAGGGCGAGATCGACGGAGCCGGCGCCGGCGATCATGTTTCGGACGAAATCCTCGTGGCCCGGTACATCGACAATCCCGACGTGGAACTTTTGTTCGTTAGGTCCATTGAGATTTAGCTCAGCAAAACCCAAATCGATGGTGATGCCGCGAGCTTTTTCCTCCGGCAACCGGTCGGGATCCGTACCGGTGAGCGCCTGAACGAGCGCGCTCTTGCCGTGGTCCACGTGGCCGGCAGTCGCGAGGATGAAATGTTTTCCTGTCATCTAAAATTGGTGGGACGAAGCGTGGGGTCGTCGGTTGGCGATGCGCCTGACGCTCGCGCCCTACCGTCAACGTCTTGGGCGGTGCATGCCGCACGAATGGCATCGACGACGAGGTCATCTTGGTGCGGGAAAATCGTGCGCAGATCGAGTTTGAGACGCTCGTTGGCAACATACCCGACGATGGGTGGAACCGATCGGCGCAGCATGCTCGCGAACTCCTGCACCGAGCAATTATCTGGAAGAATGTCGATCGTGATGGATGACAGCAGCGACCTCGGTAAAGTGCCGCCGCCGACCTTCGCCTTCCCGCGGCCGATGGTGATTTGGAGCGGCAAACCGCGCAGCCGACCAAACATCGCCGCGGCGCGGGCGCGCAGTTCATCTTTCGGAACCCGCAAGAGTGCCAGCGCCGGGATTGCGGAGATTGATTGATTGAGATGAAGATCGACAGTCGCTTGCAGCGCGGCGAAAATTAATTTGTCGCAACGCAACGCGCGGAACAGTGGCTCGCGTTTCAGCGTCGAAACGAATCGTTTCTTTCCCGCGATGATGCCGGCTTGGGGCCCCCCAAAAAGTTTGTCGCCGCTGAAGCAAACGAGATCGGCTCCGGCTTTGAGTGCTTCACCAGGGGTTGGCTCGTGTTCATAC
>JBAQJG010000778.1:0-1699 GCA_049300145.1 Chthoniobacterales bacterium
GTGTCGCGATCATGGACAGCGATACGGCGAGAGTCGCGCTCAGTTCCAAGACCAAGCTGATCGCCGATATCGCTGGTCGCGGCACCGCCGATGCGATCTGGAATCTGGACTCGCAACTTGCAAAGGCTTCGCTGGCGGCCCTTGCCGCTGATCCCGATTATGTTGGCAGCGAACTCAGCGACGATCACGGCAAGGTGCTGGCAAGCGACGGCGCCAAGGAAGTCAAGGCAGGCTTCCTGATCGTTGAGAGGGTTCCCGTTATCCGTGTTGAACAGGGACAGCAGAAGAGCATCGGCGCGCTCGAATTGCGCATGTCGACCGCTCGCGCCGATACGGCGATCGCCCGCCAGACCTGGATGATCGCTTGGGTTGGGCTTGGCGCGCTGGTCGTGGTGTGCGGATTGCTGTTCTGGATATTGAAGAGTTCGACCCGCCCGATTGAGGCTTTGACGAATGTCATGGCGAAACTCTCTTCCGGCGAACTTGAGGTCAAAATTCCGGCACTCGACCGGGCCGACGAAGTGGGTCGCATGGCCCAGGCGGTCGAAGTGTTCAAGCGCAACGCCATTGAGGTCGAACGCCTGAACGCAGATCAGGCTGCCATGAAGATACAGTCGGAGCGCGATCGGGTCGAACTGCTCGATCGGATGGCGACCCAGTTCGAATCGACCGTTTCGGCGGTGCTCGTCAGCGTCATCCAGTCCTGCGGCAATATGGGCAAGCGCGCCGAGAATATGGCCGGCAAGATGGAAGCTGCGGAGAGCAGTACCCAGAAGGTCATGAAGGCGACCAACAGTACCTCGGACAACGTGCACACGGTGGCCGCGGCAGCCGAGGAACTGTCCGCTTCGATTAGTGAGATTTCAAACCGGGTCAATGACAGCGCCACGATTGCCGTCGACACATCGAACGCGGCCGAGCAGACATCGGGTACCATCGCCGAACTGTCGGAGCAGGCACAGAAGATAGGCAGCATCATCAGCCTGATCCACAATATCGCGAGTCAGACTGACCTCCTGGCGCTCAACGCCACGATCGAGGCGGCGCGCGCTGGTGAGGCTGGCAAGGGCTTTGCGGTGGTAGCCTCGGAAGTGAAATCCCTCGCCAGTCAGACCGCACTCGCTACCGACGAAATTTCGGAGAATATCCAGGCGATCCGGACTGCGACGGCGCGGGCCGTTATCGAGATCCAGACGATCGCCCAGGTCGCCCGTCGATCACGTGAGATTGCAACGGGGATCGCCGGCGCCATCGAACAGCAGAGTGCGGCAACGCGCGAGATATCCGCCAGCGTCTCGCGCGCCGCCTCCGGTACCCAAATTGTTGCTGAGAACATCACGACCATCACCGAGAACATCTCCGATGCCAGCGGCGCCACGCGCGATATTTTGTCTGCCAGCCACCATCTTACTGCCGAGTTCAAAACGCTTGAGAATCAGGTCCAAGTTTTCGTCAACACGGTTCGTCGCGGGAAATGAAACATGGATGCCGCAATTGGTGTTTTCACAGCCGTCTCAGCCCTTCCTCTGAGGCAGGGTTGCCGGGACGAACAGAAATATTTTCCTTCGACGGGCCAAGCTTGAACATCCAAAAACTCAGGAAGGTTCTACAGAATCGAGTGCCCGCTTCGACAATCAGATCTGGATACTTCCCTGTACGGGTTCGCCGACGAGCGAGGTGATCGTCTGCCGTGCTGCAT